>VBMB01000132.1 GCA_005878525.1 Methanobacteriota archaeon | reverse complement strand
TCCCCGAAGCCGCCTGAAAATCGAAGTTCGATAACCGTCAGAAAAGCTTCATGGGGCCCCCCGGTACCTGGCCTGCGAATGGCGCTCCGGAGGCGCGGCCTGATCGCCGCTGGCCTCATCCTGCTCTTGATTGGCGGCTACACGCTGTTTAACTACAACCCGGTCCACGCCTACCAGTCGACCTTCAATCTCCTGCCGGGGAAGTTCTTCAAAATTGGCGCGAACCTCCGGGACCAGACCCGAATTACCGGGTCGTTCCAGGAGACCGCAGGACGCCCCATCGAGTTCATGGTCATGAGCAGCGCGCAGTTCGCGGCATACCAGGCGCGGATGGGCACCGCGAGCCTCTACTCCCTCCCGGAGACCGCGACGGGCCAGGTCGACTTCACCTCGAGTGTGCCGGACACGTACTACATGCTCTTCCTGCACGGGACCGGATATCTGAACGTGACGCAGACCGTGAACTTCCAGCGGACCTACACCTCCGTGGACGTCCTTGCGATCGCCGCGGGTGCCGCCCTCCTCGTCCTGGGCGCAGTCGAAGTCTATTGGGGATTCCGCCCGTCAGGGGCCAGACCAAACTCGCCGCCCGCGACGGCCGGCGATCTCCCGCCACCTCCATGGCCCTGAGGGAGTGGATGGACCTCCCGAACCGGCGAGGTGCGCGTCCCTCCAGTCCGCGCGCGGCATCCGTCCGGCGACACCTGCCCTTCCTCGCATTCATTGCGGCGTTCACCGTGTACTGCGCCTATCTGCAGTTCTACCTGGCGGACGTCTTGAGCCGTCTGTACCTGGTCCGCATCTTCTTTCAGGTCGCGATCGCTGCCGTGGTCATCGCATCGATCCGCAATCTCGTCGGCGTGAGGACCCTCGGGATGTTCGCCTCCGTGATCATTGCCCTGGCGTTCCTGGCGACGGGCCTCGTCCTCGGCCTCGCGGTATTCGGCTTCATCCTCGGGGTGGTGCTCGTCGCACGCGGCGCCCTCGTCCGCGAGCGGGTCCAGGAGGCCCACCGCGTGGCGATCCTTGTGACGATCGTGAGCGTGACGATCTCATCGATTGCGATTGTGGGCCTGGAGGCGGGACAGCACAACCTGTTCTTCGCCGTCTTGTTCCCGGTCCTCATCAGCGCATGGATGGCGGAGCGATACGTCGAACAGGTCGTCCGTGTCGGCTGGGACAGGCCGACCGCGGCGCTCATCTGGACCCTCGTCGCGATCGTCGTCTCCTTCGTCGTAATCACGCAAGACCCCCTCGTCAACTTCGTGATGCTCAACCCGTTGACCTGGGTCCTCCTCGTCCTGATCAACTGGTTCCTCGGGACGCGGGTCCGCTTCCGCCTTTCCGAGCGGTTCCGTTTCGGCGGCATCTCCGGGCATGCGATGGGCGACGGGCCGATTCGCGGGGACTTCGGCGACGACATCCTCACGATGAACGTGCGAAACCGCGAGTTCGTGGCGAAGTACAATCCTCCCGAGACGATGGGCAAGCTTGGAAAGGACGAGGCCAAGCGCATCCTCATCCCACTCGGCATCCCCATGGCGAAGACCTACGGAATCCTGCGCACCCGCGCGGATGTCGCGGCGATGCGCCCCTGGATGGCGACGCACGACCGGTTCGTGCTCAAGCCGGCGTCGGGCCACGGAGGCGAGGGGATCCTCCTCGTCCGGGGCAAACCCGGGGCCGCGTACGACACGAGCATGGGACCCCTCACGGAGGCCCAGGTCGAGGTGCAGGCCCTCGCGATCCTGGCCGGCGAATACGGCGGGGACCACCAGGACGCGGCCGTCCTCGAGGAACTCCTCGAGCCCCATCCCGCCCTGAAAGAACTCTCGCCCATCGGCCTTGCGGACGTCCGCGTGATCAGCTTCCGCGGCTACCCCGTCATGGCGATGATGCGCATCCCGACGCAGGCGTCCGGTGGCAAGGCGAACCTCCATCTCGGGGCGGTCGCCGCGGGCGTCCGCCTGTCCACGGGGACGATTGTCCATTGTGTGTGGCGAGGCCAGCCCCAGCCGAACCATCCCGACACGGACGTGGCGCTCCTCGGGAAGGCTGTCCCCTCCTGGGACGAGATCCTCGAGATCGCGGCGGAAGCGCAGCGCCTCTCCGGCCTCGGGTTCGCCGGGGTCGACATCTCGTTGGATGCGCGGAACGGGCCCGTCGTCATGGAGGTGAACCGGCGGCCCGGGTTGGAGATTCAGAACGCGAATGCCGCGGGTCTCCTCCGACGCCTCCGCATGATCGAGGCCCTCCGCGATGGGAACGTCTCGCTCGAGGAACGCCTCCTCATTGTCAGACAATTCGACAAAGACCATTGGGGCCTGAGGCCCTCGCGTCCCGCCCCGCCGACGTCGCCGGCGAGCGAACCGACGTGAGGGTCCGCCGGCGCGCCCAACGGAATCTAGAGGTACGATAGGGCCCTGAGTCCGTCGATCACGCCGTACCCGTAGTACGAATCGTGGGGGATTGCCTGGCCCGGCACCGTGGAGGCGGATCGAGCGAGCGCCCACTTGAGGGTGAGGACGTTCGCGCTGCCGACGGACCGGCCTGGACGCAGCTCGGGGTGGGCTTGCAGGAGCAGAGCGACGATGCCGGTCGCGACCGCGGTCGCGCCGCTCGTCCCGGTCGTGGTCACGTAGTGGGCGCCAGGAGCCGTGGAGATGAGCTGGACCCCGGGGGCCGTGACCTCCGGTTTGAGGTTCGGATCGGTCCGGTTCACACTCGAGCCGATCGACGAGAACGGCGCGATGCGGCTCGACGCGTCCACCGCGCCTACCGCGATCGCGAGCGAGACCACAGCGGGGTTCTCCACATCGCCGTCGTCGAACATGCCCCCGTCGTTCCCGGCGGACCCGACGAGGAACACGCCGCGGTCGAGCGCCCACTGGGCCGCCACGGTGACGTCCGTGGCCACGAACAGGGGCGCCTTGGAACCCAGCGATACCGAGATGATGTCCGCGCCCCGCGTGCCGTCCCCGAACGGGTCCGCGCACATCCGGATGCCGTCCGCGACGGCGGCGGAACTTCCGAACCCGGCGGAGTTGATCACCTTGGCGACGATCAAGGACACATCCGGCGCGACGCCGTGCAGACTACCGTTCGCGACGATGAGTCCCGCCATCGCGGTCCCGTGGCCGTTGTCATCATATGGGTCGGGGCGGAGGTTCACGAAATCCTTCCAGGCGACGAGGCGCAGGTGGGCGAAGTCCGGATGGAGGAGGTCGATCCCGCTGTCCACCAGGCAGACCGTGACCCCGCTCCCGGTGAGGCCCCGCGCGTTCAGGTCCCGCGCGCCAGTCATCGCAAAGGCCCAATCGGACCGGGCGACATGCGGACCGAAGAACGTGCCTGGATCCACGAGGCCCGCGGCGGCCAGGCCCGCGAAGGCGCCCACCACGAGGACGGCGGCCAGGAGGGCGGCCCTCCGGGCTCGGGCCTGGCCTCGATAGAATTCCCGGGGAAGGGTCGGACGCGGTATCTTCGAAGGGCCTCGCCCCGTGCCCGACGAGTTCACGTTCAGCACGTGCGACTCGAGGCTCGCCGCCGGAGCGAGCGAAGCGGGAGGATCGGGGACAGGGAGGGGAGATTCGGCCGGGTCTCGGACCGGGCCTGCCTCGTGCAACGGGCCGCCGAGTTCTTCCCGACGCGGGGATCCTCGGACCAGGTGCATTGTTCGTCCGAGACGGCGACACGCTCGCGGGGGTATCAAGCATCTTGGACGAATTTCGAAATCGGACATTGACCGGATCTGGCCTATCGCCTCTCGAGATTCTGCGGGGATGAGATCGGGACCGGGGGCGGTCGACGACGCATGGCGTCCGCGACCACGCGTCTCCGGCGCCGCCGGCGGACCAAGAACAGGACGAGCACCAACCCTGCGAGCGGAATGGCGACCGCGAGTCCGCAGAGCAATGGCTGAGGCAGGGCCAGCCACGGCGGCTTGCTATTGTTCACGACCACATTCCTCGCGACAACGGGCGAAGCCGCGGAGCCCCACACCGCCCGTGCCTCGATCAAATGGTCCCCGTCGAAGGTCGTGGTCGTGTCGATCCTGTAGCTCCACGCGGAGCCCGTGGTCGAGGCGTTCACCCACAGGCCAGCATCGAAGCGGATCTGGACTGTCGATCCCGCCGTCGTCGTCCCCGTCACCGTCAACGTACCGGAGACTTGGGCTCGCTCTCCAGGAGACGAGATCAGGACCACGAGAGGCAAGACCTTGACGACGTAGATTTGGTCATGGGTTGACTCCGCACTCCCGTTGAACGCGCGAGCCTCGAAGACGATGGGTCCATTTGGAAACGGAGAGAGGTCGAAGGTGACGGTCCACGACGCGACGCCCGTTGCGTTCGTCCAAACGGCACTCCCGACACGGACTTGGACGAGCGTGGCACGCAACGAGGTGCCGGTGACCGTTGCCGAGGTGTTCGCGACCGCACCGGACGAGGGGGATGTGATCTTTACGGCCGGCGCGAGCACGACCGTCAGTTTCGCGACGAAGGACTCCGCGAAGCCCGAGTACGCGGTCCGGAACGCGCCCGGCGTCGTAGGGAAGCTGGACGAGCGGGTGTGACCGGTCACGTACACGTTGGCGGCTGCGTCGAGGGTAATCGCGTTGCCCCAATCGTCCGCACCGCCACCGAGGAAGGTGGAGTAGAGGAGTTGCGTGCCCGCGGCGCCGAGTTCCGAGACGAACACGTCGTTCGTCGCCCCGCCGCCGAACGTCGTATCGACCGCGCCGGGGGTGATCGGGAAGTCCGAGGAGTTGGTCCGGCCGACGACATAGGCGTTGCCCGAGCTGTCGATGGTAATCGCATGTCCTTGGTCGGTGTTGCTCCCTTCCAAGAAAGTGGAGTAGCCCAAGGTGCTCCCCGTGGCGTCGAGTTTCGTGACGAACGCATGTCGGTTTCCCGCCCCCGCATATGTGCTCTCGTACGCTCCCGGGGTCACCGGGAAGTCCGTCGAATTCGTCTCTCCGGTGACGTACGCGGCCCCGCCCGAGTCAATCGCGACCTCGTGGGCCAGGTCCGTCTTCGAACCGCCTAGGAAGGTCGAATAGGCCAAGGCCGTCCCGGTCGGGTTCACTTTGGCCACGAACCCCTCGCTGCAGGTGAAGGACCCGCACGCTCCCGCGTGGAATGCGGTCCCGAACGCTCCCGGCGTGACGGGGAAGTCGGACGAGTTCGTGTAGCCGGCGACGTAGGCGTCCCCGGACGCAGCGACCGCGATCCCGAGCCCGCGGTCGCTGCTCCGCCCGCCGAGGTATGAGGAATAGGCCATCGCACTCCCGTTCGCATCGAGCTTCGAGACGAAGCCGTGGGCGCATAGGAGTGGCCCGCAGATCGTGTTCTGGAAGGTGGGATCGAACGCTCCCGCCGTGATGGGGAAATCGGGGGACTTCGTTCGCCCGGTGACGAAGGCTTCGCCGTTCGCATCCAGGGCGATCGCGTAGATGCGATCGTCCGCGGTGCCCCCGAGGAACGTGGAATACAGCAGGGAGTTCCCCGCGGCGTTCAGTTTGGTGACGAACCCTTCCATGCCGCCGCTCGCGAAGGACGTGCGCAACGCTCCCGGCGTCGTGGGGAAATCGCTCGAGTTCGTGTATCCGGCCACGTACGCGTCGCCTGCTCCGTCGACGGCGATCGCGAATCCCCGATCGTTGTTCGAGCCGCCCAGGAACGTGGAATACACGGGCGCGGTCCCCGAGGGGTTCAACTTCACCACGAACGCGTCCCAGGTCCCGGCTCCCCCGATCGAGGTCCGATACGCGCCGGGCGTCGTGGGGAAGTCGGGGGACATCGTGTAGCCCGTGACGTAGGCATTCCCGGAGGCGTCGACGGCGAGGGCCAGGCCTCGGGTGTCCGTGGTTCCACCGAGGAACGTCGAGTAAAGGAGGGGATCGATCGTGAGGGCCTGCGTGGGATCCCAGGAGCCGCACCGGAGGGCGACGGACAGACTCTCGAGGGAGTAACCGCAACGCACTTCCCGATCTCCCTGGAACGCGATCGGCGCCGCGTCCTCGAATGCGCCGACGTCCGTTCGGACAACGAGCGCCCCCGCGGTAGTCTCGAGGCCCGTGACTCCCTCATAGGACCACCGAATCCGGTCCGGGTCGGCGCCGGGGCGAACGACGAACTCGTACTTCAGGCCGGCCCCGTCCGGCGCGTACACGAGGTCGATCCCATCGTACAGATCCTCGTACACGACCTCGCGATAACTCGTGACGCCTACTCGCCATCTCGAGGGATCGCTGCCCGCAAAGTAGTTGCTCCGGGCGGGGAGCTCCCCGCGTCCCCGAGGCGCGACGCGATTCGATCCGTCGAACGCGATCCGGACCACCGACGAGCCACCAGCCGTTGCGTCGCCTCCATCGTCTCGAGCGGAGTCCGAGGGCGAGCGGGAGGAGGCGGCCGACGTTCCGGCCCCGTCGGCGAGGATGCCGATCAGGAGACCGGATGGGACCATCCCGACGCGGAGGCCGCCGGCGGCGAACGCGTGCCGGATGTCGCCGTCGCGCAACTGGCCTCGGTTTTCAGTGAACGATCCGGTGACGCCTCGGAGGAAGGCCGCATTCATGGTGAGGGCTCGATGGGGAGACGAGGGGACCGGAGGCGGAGCCGTCGCGCGTTGGAGGGACGCGGTCGCGAATGGGACCGAGAGGACGACGAGACCCGCGAGGATGAGGGTCAACCAGGCGCTCGGCAAGCGATGACATACCCCTTCGGCGCGCCTGTTGGCTCGCATGGAACTTGCAGTTAGCAAGAGCCGGGATATCAATGAAACTGGACGGTTCTCGAATGCCGAATCGATCCTCGCAGAGCGGCCTTCCGGGGAGCGCCACACGACGGATGTGCGGTACGGCTTGCGGATGGGCTGACAATCTTGGCGTTGCTCAAAAAGGCCGTCCGAAGGGCGATTCGCGCTCTAGAGGAACGGCGCGACCAGATACAGGATGACATTCCCGAGGCTGTGGCTCAGGATGACGCCCCAAAGATTCCGCGTCTTGAGGACGATGAGTCCGTAGAACAGTCCGACCGCGAACACGAACACGAGGTCGACCCCGTTCAGGAAGAAGATGTGAAGGGATGCGAAGATCGCGGTCACGTAGAGGAGGCCGCCGCGCGTGCCGAGGCCTTCCACCGCCCGCTTCAACAGGATCGCGCGGAAGATGAGTTCCTCGGACAAGCCCGTCGCGAAGAAGATCACGAGCCCTCCGAGAACTAGGGAGCCGACCGTCAGTTGGGCAATCCACGCGTCGGGCCGCAGGATGAAGAACTCGACGAGTCCGAGCGGGATCCCCGTCAGGGCGATTGCCGTCTGCTGTGCAACCTCCGGCCAGCGGTGCACGGCCAGGCCCAGGTCGCGCGGCCGCAACCGTTGCACATAGGCGACCGCCGCGACCGAAACGAGGAGCGGGACACTGACGAGGGCGAGCCATGGAATCGTGTTTAGCGGTTTCGTCGCGGGCGTCTCGAAGAACGGGTATCGCGGGACCGCGAGGGAGAAGACACGTACGAGGGATGCGAGGCTTGCGGCGACAAGGAGCGGGGCGAGCGTGGCGTCCTTGGGTTGGATGATGACGGACAGGAACATGAGCGTGAAGACGAGGAGGATGTGGATCCCGAGACCGATGGACTGGAACGGCCGCTCGAAAGGTGCCGCGCCAGGGATCGCGATGAGCACTTCGGCCGCAATAACCGCCGCGAGGTATGCGACGAGATACGGCCATCGGGAGGCCGGCAACACGGGCGTTGGATGCGCGGTCTCCGTGGCCATCGTTCCATCTCACGGCACGATCGGCGCCGGCTCGATCGCTTCTTCCTCGATCGGCTTGCCCGCGGCGAGGAACAGGTACGGCGTCGGAGCGACGTTTCCGATCACAACCGCCCACGCGAGCCCGATGAGGCCGAACCAGACGAGGAACAGATATCCGAGGACGAGCGTCGTCGCGGCCCCGATCGCGGAGGAGATGATCAGCGGGGCCACCTGCTTGCGGATCCGCACCCGGGTCCCGAAGACGGTGTTCAGGAAAACGGGGATCGCGGCGAAGGCGAGGATCTGGAGCGCGGGGCCGCCCAGGTCCGCGAGCTCCGGCCTCAGGTCGAACAGGATTCGGAGGAGTGGGTCGGCGAGGAACCAGAGGGCAATGACGCCGGGGACCAGGAGGCCGACGGAGAGCGCGATCGCTCGGCGCTCGTCCCGACGGCGCGCGGCATTCCTCTGAGACGCTTCTGCGTAGAGGGACGTCATCGTCGCCGCGGGAATGGCCGCGAGGCTCCCCGCGACGACGGTGGCGGCGTAGTAGACCGCAGTGCTATCGGAGGAGGTGATGACGATGCCCCCGACGATGGCCGGGCGGAGCGTGTTGATGATCACGAGCGGCAGGAGCAGGCTTCCCGCGCTCCCGATGACCGCGGCGGCCCAGTTCCCGATGCTGAATGTAAACATCGGCCGCAAGCGCTTTCGACTGAACCGGGGCCTGGGGCGGTATCCGGGGATGACGCGAGGGAGGAACACGAACGCCGCGACGAGGACGCTCACGCCGAATGCGATGGACCAGGACATGTAGATGCCCAACACCCGGATCCGGAGGAGCGCGTCCCCGAGCCACAGCGCGAAGACGACCGGCAGGGGAATCTTCGTCGCTGAAAAGATCACAATCCTCCAGAAGTAGAGGTCGGCGCGTCGCGCGGCGACGGCCGCCTGGTCCAAGACGGGGCCGAACGAGTACGCGATGGCGGTGAGCACCACGATCGGGACGTATTCGGGCCGCCAGAACTGGACCACGAGTCCGGGAGCCCAGAGTGGGAGGCCGACGATGAACACGAGGCTCAACACGAAGACGACCGCGCCGGAAACGGTCAGGACGGAGTTCACCAGGGCCGTCGGGTTGTCCGTGTCCGGCAGGAAGCGGATGAGGGCGACAGGCATCCCGAGCGTCGCGACGCCGGCGAGGAAGGTCAGCGTGTTGATCATCGCGATCGCGTAGCCCGCGTCGTTGGAAAAGTAGAATCGATATGCGACGACCCAGAAGGCGAGTCCGAGGGCCTGGCCGACGAGGTAGGCCAGCATCAGATAGAACGCGTTCCGGTAGAGCGGACTTTTGACCTGGTCCCACGCCTTCCCCACGAACCGCACCATTCGATCGCGAGTCAGGTCCATGGGCCCGATCCGGCGTCGCAAGTCTCCGGGCGTGATAAAGACTTTGCTTCAGGGGACGCGCGTCAGGGATCCGGCGTCCAATCGATACGAGGTCGCGCCGAATCCCTTCACATCGGGATCGTGGGTCGCGACGACGAGGGCCGCATGGTAGGAGGTGCGGGCGAGTTGGAACGCGTCGAGGACCGCGGCGGTCCCGTTCGCGTCCAACGCGGCGGTCGGCTCGTCCGCGAGGATGACCTTCGGGCCGTTCGCCAGGGCCCGAGCGACGGCGACTCGTTGCGCCTCTCCGACGGAAATCTCCTTCGGTCGGCGGGTCGCGAGGCGCGCGAGCTGGAACGTCGCAAGCAGGTCCGCGACCCGAACGTCGGATGGCCTGCGGGCGAGCCGGAGGGGCAGTGCGACGTTTTCCTCGACCGTCAGGTCGTCGATGAGGTTGTGCGTCTGGAACACGAACCCGACGTCGTGGAGGCGGATCTTCGCGAGTGCGGACTCCTTGAGCCGCGAGATCTCGCGGCCGCCGATCGTCACGGATCCGCGGCTCGGCACGTCGAGCCCGCCCAGGATCGAGAGGAGCGTGGTCTTCCCGCTGCCGTTCGGCCCGAAGACGAGGACCGCCTCCGTCGGCGCCACGTCGAGGTCCACGCCCCGGAGGATGTCCGCGCGGCCATCGTAGCTCTTCCACAGGTCGCGCGCCCGCACGACGGGGTCGGCCATCACGCGGTCCATCGGGGTCCGCTGTGAAAAACATTCGGGCCCTCAGGGGCGATGCTCGCATTTCCGGAACCACGGCTCCACCGCGAAGGTTCAAAGGCCCTCGCGCGTGATTGCCCCCGAGGTGCGCCGTGTCGGAACCCCCCGGTCCCTCCTGAAGAGAATCCTGAACGCGCGAGGGCCGCGGACGATCGAGAACACCCTCGAGCCGTTCGACGAGCTCTCACGGCGGCTCGAGGAGCTTCTCTCCCAGCCGAAGTTCCTCTTCGATGTGCATCCGGAAGCCCCGATGCGTCAGGCGGGAGACGAGGCGTATCAGGAAGCGGACCGGTTCGCCACGGAATTGAGCCTGAACCGCGAGGTGTTCGACGCCGTCGCGGCGCTGGACGTGGCCGACGAGGACCCAGCCACCCGCTTCGCGGTCCAGAAGATCCTCCGAGACTTCCATCTGGCGGGCGTCGACCGCGACGATGCGACGCGCGCCCGCGTGAAGGCGTTGCGCGACGAGATCACCGCGATTGGCCAGGAGTTTGACAAGGCCATCCGCGAGGACGTTCGCTCGATCCGTGTCGGGCCCGCGGACCTGGAGGGCCTGCCCGACGATTTCGTGAAGGCGCATCCGCCCGACGACGACGGCACGATCGCGATCACGACGAACTACCCCGACTCCGTCCCCGTGTTCCGCTACGCCCGGAAGGAGTCGGTCCGGCACGACCTCATGAAGGCGTACCTGAACCGAGCGTATCCCGCGAACCTCGATGTCCTTGCGCGGCTCATCGCGAGGCGAGACGAGCTCGCGCGCCTCCTGGACTACGATCACTTCGCCGACTACATCACGGCAGACAAGATGATCGAGAGCGCGGCCGCGGCGCAGGCGTTCGTGTCGAAGGTCGCCGCCGTCGCCGAGCCCCGGGCGCAGGACGACGTCGAAGAACTGCTCGCCCGGAAACGTCAGGACGTCCCGGGGACGAACGCCCTGGAGCGCTGGGACCTGAATTATTACACAGAACTCGTGCGGGCCGAATCGTACGCGTTTGATGCGAAACGATTGCGTCCGTATTTCGAGTTCCGGAAGGTCCTCGACGGACTGTTCGTGATCACGAGCCGGATGTTCGGCGTGCGATACCGCCGGATTTCGGGCACGCCCGTCTGGCATCCCTCCGTGGAAGTGTACGACATCTACCGAGGCCGTCGGCGGCTCGGCCGGTTCTACCTCGACCTCCATCCGAGGAAGGACAAGTACACCCACGCGGCCGCGGCGGGCCTCGTCGTCGGCACGGCCGGTCGACGGCTCCCGCAGGCGGCGCTCATGTGCAACTTCCCGGACCCCGAGGCGGGACACGGACCCGCCCTGATGGACTTCTCCGAGGTCGAGACGCTCTTCCATGAGTTCGGTCATCTGCTCCACGGGCTCCTTTCCGGCGGCGTCCGATGGGCGCGCAACGCATTCGGCGGCATCGAATGGGACTTCATCGAGGCCCCTT
>VBMB01000131.1 GCA_005878525.1 Methanobacteriota archaeon | reverse complement strand
GTCTGCGAGGAACTCTTCCTCCAGCGCGGTGGGCGGCGCCTCGAGGGAGGGCTCTTCCGAAATCAGCAGGCTCGTGACGCCCAGGTCCCGGAGCCACTCGAAGAATCCGAACGTCTCCGCTCGTCGATCCGCGAACTCGAGGACGAGTTCGAGGGCGTCCCACGAGTCGATGGCGAGGAGCCGGAAGTTCCGCTTCATGCGCAGCTCGAAGATCTTCGCCTTCAGGACCGCGAGAAGGGCTTCGCCCCGCGGAGCCGCAGTCTCGGACATCGACCCGACCTTCGAGACCATCTCCTCCAGATATTCCCGACCGCGACTGAGATCCAGAATCGGAAGCGCCTCGGAGACGGCGGTGGCCTTCAACCCGAGCCCTGCGATGTGTTCGAGGAGGCCCGCCGCGGTCTGCTCGAGGGTGACGTACAGACCGGGCGCTCCGGCGAGCGCGTTGTGGTACAGGACGTAGTACGCGAGAGAGGACTTCATCGTCCCGCTCGCCCCGCGGACCAAGACGACGTGGCCTTGCGGGATGCCTCCCCGCAGCACGTCCTCGTCGAACCCGCGGATGTGGGTCTTGATCAGGGGGCGGGCCATCGGTCCCCTCACGAGCTCATCGCGCGGGTGACGCGGAACCGGCCCTCGTCGAAGTCCATCGCGAGATATCCGGTGTTGTGTTTCGTCCCTCGCATCTTCACGACGCGGAGGCGGCGCTGGGCCGTCAGGTCCGTCACGAGGTGCATCCGGAGATGGATCACGCCGTCGGCGAGGAACTCCTCGTCGTAGCGGCCCTGAAGCACATGTCCCGCGACGACCCAATCCGGCCGTTCTGTGACGAGGAAGCTGGTGATCCCGAGGTCGCGGAGCCACTCGAAGAGCCGATAGATCTCCCTCCGCCGGTCCTTGAACTTCGCGAGGACCTCCAGCGCTTCGAGCGAGTCGATCACGATCAGGTCAAGCCCCCGCTGTTCCTTCACCGAGCGAATCCCTGCCCGGAGGCCCTCGAGCCAGTCTTTCTTCTCGCCGAGGAGGTTCGTGGCGGTTCTCGGGTCGAGGACGACGAGCGATCCTTTCGGGACCTCGAGGTGGAGTCCGAGGGAGCCCATCTGCTTGAGGAGGCTCGACCCGCGTTCCTCGAGGCTCAAGTACAGGCAGTGCAGGCCCGCCCTCGCCGCGTTCTGCAGGAGGATCGAGAACCCGAGAGAGGATTTCATGGTCCCCGGGGCGCCTTCGATGAGGACGACGTGGCCCCAGGGGAGTCCACCCTCCAGGGTCTCGTCGAGGCCTTCGACGAAGGTGCGCACGCGCGCGGGGCGCTCGGCCGGACCTTCGGGGGCAACCGCCGCGCCGGCTCGCTTCGCTGTCAACGACGTTTCGATGGAGAACGCCTCTTCCATTTCGTCGAGGATATCTCGCTCCCGCTCCTCCTCCGCCGTCGGGCTCATCGATTCCGCGAGGGGTGGCGAGACTTCTCGCGATGGCTTGGGTGTCTCCGTGGATACCTTGATCTCGACGATTTTCGATTCGATCTCTTGCGACTTCTCTTGCGCGAGGCGGTGGTCGGGCCGAAGCTCGAGGACCTTCGCGAAGCTACGAGCGGCCTCCGGGAGATTCTGGAGGGATTCGAAGATCAGGCCACGCTCCACCCAGGTTTCCGCGTGAGTGGGATGAATCAGCGCGGCCCGATCGAGCACCGCACTTGCAGTCGGCGCATCGCCCAGCATCCTCAGCACACGGCCGAGTCCAAGCCACGCCTGCTCATCTTTCGAACTCAACTCGAGGGCGCGCAAGTACCCGACCGCGGATTTGTACGGCCGGCCGAGCCGCAGATACGCTTCCGCGAGGAGGATCCACGACCGCCGGTCTTCGTCGTCGCGGGCGATTGCCTTGAGGAGTGGATCGATCGAATCCTCGAATCGCGTCTCGCGAAGAAGGGCGACTGCGTCCTGGAGATGTTTCGCGGCTTCCTGCTTCGCTGCGGGAGTTGGCGCCTTGCGATCGCTCGAGCGGACGTACGGTTTGAAGCGATGGCCTTCTCCCTGCGCCTTGGCCCGGATGCCATCGACGGCCGCGGCAATGACATCGGAGTGGTCCTCGACCTCAGGCTCGACGGCCGAGACCGCGACCGAGGACGGAGCGGGATTACTCGCGGCTCGATTGGCGGCTGGCTTCTTGGCCGGTTCGGCGACAACGGCGGTGAAGACCTGTCCGCTCGTCACGCGCTGGAGAGCGACCAGGGGATCCGTCGGCGTCGATCGGCCCGGCGTCTCTAGTTTCCGCCCGCAGATCCCACAATTGACCGCGTCCGGCCGATTGAGGGACGCGCAGGCCGGGCAGGGGATCGAATTCGGCATGGACCACCTACGGACTGATGACCGGCGTGACTTGGAAGCGCCCCTCGTCGAAGACGAGGGCGGAGAATCCCGTCTTGTGGTGCGAGCCGCGCATCTTCTGAACCCGGATCCGACGCTGGATCTCGACGTCCGAAATCGGGTGCATCTTGAGCTCGATGATCCCGTCCGCGAGGAACGTCTCGTCCCGCCGCGGTTGCGGAGCCTCGAGTCCGAGGTACGACGCTTCCGATGCAGCTTCTGCGAGCACGAGAGCGGTCGCCCCCAGGTCCCGCAGCCACTCGAACAGGCGGAACAGTTCCGTCCGGCGGTCCTCGAATTTCGCGAGGACCTCCAGCGCTTCGAGCGAGTCGATGACGACGAGGTCCACCCCATCGATGTCCTTCTTCGTCGTCATCGTCCGCCGGAGGAACTCCATCCAGGGCTTCGACGCGCTTTTCCCGACCTCTTTCTGAATCGTGCCGACATCGAGGATATGCACATCCGAGCGAACGGCTTCCACGTCGAACCCCATTGCGGCCATCTGCGCTTCGAGGCTCGGCCGCGTCTGCTCCAGAGAGACGTATAAGCCCTTCGCGTCCCGCTGCCGTGCGTTCGCATGGAGGATCGCGTAGGTCAAGGTTGACTTCATCGTCCCAGGCAATCCGGAGATGAGCACAACGTGTCCGACCGGGAAGCCACCGCCGAGGACGTCGTCAAGGCCCTCGATGAATGTCGGGATTTTCTTCGTGACCATTGCGCTACCCCCAGCGAGTGCGGGACAACGTCACGCGGCAAGGTCGGCCGAATCGGTCGAGCTTCCAGTCGAAATCGGCGTCGAGCCGAAGCCGGAGCATCTCGGCCAAGGCGAACCCCCGGATGCAGTGGACCGGGTGGCGCTCGTCGTGCCGCATCGTGCACACGCGTCGGTACGGGCAGAGGTCGCCAATCTCCGCATGGACCGTGTCCTCGTCTCCCGTGAACGTAGTGTCCGTCGTCGTGAAGAGCCCGCCCTCGTCGATCGCTTTCGTGTACGCCTCGCACGCCACTTTCGGGTTGGCAGACGCCTGGAACTTCGGGAAGTTGATCAGGAGGAACTTCCGGAGGCCTTCCTCCTCGACCGTGCGCAAGAAGAGCGGGGCGTTCCCGAGGGACTCTGCCGCGCGCAGCATCCCGTACACGAAGAAGTCCAGGAGCCGCTGAAGACCTTCCTTAGTCGTGGGCATGGGCATCTCCCTGGAATCCGTTCATGCCGCACTGTCCCGCAGGATCTTCTCCACCTGCTTCGCCGCTCGCTCCATCGCCAGGAGGACGAGCCCGAGATTCGCGTCGTCGTACACGAGGGCCACCAGGAGCGCCTCCTCCCCCGCGCCGAGGCTGAGGAGCTTCCCCTCGTCGGACTCGATGATCGCTCGCACGAACCGGCCTTGGGCGAGCTGGATCGTCGCCATCTCCGACGTGCCGACGATCGCCGCCGTCATCGCGGCCACCATCTTCGGGTCCACTCCGTCCGGGAGGGTGTGCGTAACGACGAGACCATCGCGCCGCACGACCGCCGCCGACTTGATGTCCGACACCCGGGAGAGTTCGTCGATCGTCTCCTCGAGGCGCACCCAGACGTCGGTCACGCGGGCACCTCCGCCGCTTTGAGCACGTCCGAAATCGACTGGACCGCCCGGTCGACGCTGAGGAGGAGGAGACCCATGTTCGCCTCGCTCCGGACCATCGTGACGAGGATCGCCTCTTCGCCCGCACCGGTCGCGATCATCTTGCCGATATGCGTGTCCACGATGGACGAGTTGAACGTTCCGAGGCCCATCTCGACGACGGCCATCTCCGACGTGCCGACGATCGCGGCGGCCATCGCGGCGATCTTCTTCGGGTCCATCGTCTTCGGGAGGGCGTGAGCGATCAGGATCCCGTCCCGGCGGGCGATCGTCGCCCCGAGGACGGCGGGCAGCCTTCGGAGCTCAGCGAGGATTGCCTGGAGGCGTCTCGCCGCGTCGCCGAGCATCCTATCGCACCCCGATGATCATCTCGGCGAGGATCAGGAGGGCATCCCGCACGCCCTTGTTCTCCGTGGCGACCGTGGGGATCACCGGCACGTCCTCGGGTAGGCTCATGCGGTGCGCGATTTCTTCCGGAGGGATCGCGCCCGGAAGGTCGCTCTTGTTCGCGAGGACGACGTACGGGATCCGAGGCCCGACCAGGTCCAGCATCTGACGCGCCCTGGCCAGCTCGTCCGGATGGCTCGCATCGACGACCAGGAGGACGCCGCTGACCTCTCGCGCGAAAATCTTGA
The DNA here is from genome assembly GCA_005878525.1 of Methanobacteriota archaeon. Classification (GTDB taxonomy): domain Archaea; phylum Thermoplasmatota; class Thermoplasmata; order RBG-16-68-12; family RBG-16-68-12; genus RBG-16-68-12. Next base: position 1,934 of record VBMB01000131.1, on the reverse strand, counting down.
AGATGAACTCGAAGCGCTCCTGACCGGGGGTGCCGAAAATCTCGGCCTCGATTCCCGTGATGTTGACGTTTCCGTAGTCGAAGGCGACCGTCGTGCCCATCCGGTCGATGCTGATGGACTTCTCGGAGACGGCCTTGACGACCGTCGACTTCCCGGCGTTGAACGGGCCCGTGACCAGGATCCGCGGGAAATAGACGGTCAGCCCGACGAGGTCCTTGAACGTGTACGGGATCCAGTTCGTCCGGATTCCGTTTGACTCCATTTGCGAGATGCGCATCGAGTTGCGGATGATCCCGCCACGAAGCGACGACTGAAACTCGATGACGAAGTCGGACATCGCGCGGATTTCGTCGAGTTCCCGCTCCATCAGGGTCCAGTTGATGAACAGGAAACAGATCACGGTCCTGGCCGACCGGGCGGCCTCGATCAGTTCGCGCCACAGCCTCAGGACGTCCTCTTTGGGAAAACGGTCCACGAGGAACTCCATCGAGTCGACGACGATGCGACCAGGCCGCTCCGCCTCCATGGCGGCGACGATCGCTTCGCGGATGTTCGCGAGGCTGTCGATGTTGTCGATGTGATACTTCTCGCGGCTTGGGAGGAGCAGCTGGGACGACGTCGCATCGACGAGCACGAGCTTCGCGGGGTCCACCGGACCGAAGCGCTTGAGTTCGCCGCGGGCGAGTTGCGGGACCCGGAAGAAGTCCACTTACAGGCAGGCCTCGCCTGCCTTCACACCTTGGATCGCGAAATTCTCGCCGAACAGGCGTTTCTCCGTCGGCTTGTCGCTGAAGAGGAGGAGCGTGGACGGACGTGGGAATCCTCCTTGAAGCCGTTCGTCGAGGACCGGGATCCCGGTCTTCGCCCGCGGGGCCATGGCCTTCGGCGGAGCCTGCATCATCGCGAGACCACCGCCTCCGGAAGTTGGGCGAACGGATGCCACGATGCGTCGACCTGATACCCGCGCATGTGGTGGACGCGGACCTCGTGTTCCATTCCGTCCGTGAAGCGCATCTCGACGACGCCGTCGACGAGGGACCGCAGCAAGTTCATCGTCATCGGTTCGTGGACGCCTTCTTGGACCGCATACAGGATGAAGCCGAGGTTCGTCTTCGCGCGCGACGTGACGATCTGGAAGAACTTTGCGATCGCCTGCGGCGAGTTGTGCAGGAACAGCGTCGACACCGTGTAGAAGTAAATGCGGACCGGCGTCCCGATCTCTTGGCCCGCCTTGCTCATCGCCATCCCGATTCCTTCGAGATTGCTGAAGCTGGAGACGAGAAAGGTCTTCTTGCCGACCGTCGTCTCGGGTCGTTCCGACGTCGTCGCGCTGTAGCAATCGACGAAGACGAACGACTTACCCTCGACGGCCTCGAGGTCCAGATGCAACGCCTTCGCCCGCGCCCGGATCTCGTTCGGATGGGAATCCAAGGTCACGAAGACGACGCGCTCTCCCTTCCGCAGATCGTCCCGGATCCTTTCCACGAGATACTCGAACTTCCCGACGCCGGGCGGACCGCTCAACAGAATCGAATAGTTGGTCGGGAACCGGTCCTCCATTTAGGTCACCTCGGTCCGGGCTTTCGCTCGGGCGTTCGAAGGCGTCGGCTGATTCACTGGACCGCTCGATGTTCCGTTTTGTCATATATAGGACGTGTCGTAGTTCTCAGGGCTGAGAAATCCCGTCACCGGGAGAGAATCGACCTCGGCCCGACAAAAACATATAACGCGAGGGCCCCATGCGGCGCGGATGCCTCCCGGTGCGGTGGAGCTGAGCTACCTCGAGAAGAAGGTCCTTTTGGCGCTCGGCGAGCTTCAGAAAGCGTCGCCCGAGGAGCTTCGTGCCGCGGGCAAATTCCGCGAGCTCGTCGAGGTCATGAACGCCGCCTCGTGGCTTCAGGCCAAGGGGCTTGTGACGATGAAAGAACGGGTCG
>VBMB01000130.1 GCA_005878525.1 Methanobacteriota archaeon | reverse complement strand
CGCATCGCCCGTCTTTAGGAAGTCCGGCTTCTCCTTCTTAGGCTCGCCCGTCTTGGGGTCGAGAACTGCAACGATTTCTTCGAACGTGCAGGCGACTTGCGCGGTGTGCGCGTGAAAGACCGGGGTGTACCCAACCGTGATGACGGACGGATGGTTCAGCACGACGATTTGCGCGGTGAAGGATTTCGCGACGGTGGGTGGGCGATCCGTGGGCCCCGCGACATCCCCCCGGCGCAGGTCCTTTTTGTCGACTCCCCGGACGTTGAATCCGACGTTGTCTCCCGGCTCGGCTTGCGGGAGCTGCTCGTGGTGCATCTCGATCGACTTCACCTCGCCGACCTTGTCTGCAGGCATGAAGTGCACTTTCATCCCGACCTTCAGGATGCCCGTCTCAACCCGGCCGACAGGCACGGTCCCGGCGCCCGTGATCGAATAGACGTCCTGGACGGGAAGCCGAAGCGGCAAGTTCGTCGGCTTCTTCGGGACCGCGAGATCATTCAATGCGGGCACGAGGGCGGGCCCCTTGTACCACCCCAGCTTCGCGCTCGGCTTCGTAATGTTCTCCCCTTTGTACGAGCTGATGGGGATGAACGGGATCTTGTCCACCTTGAACCCGGAGATCTTCAGGAGGCTCGTGAGCTCCGTCTTGAGCTCCGTGAACCGCTTCTCGGAATATTCCGGCTTCGTCGCGTCCATCTTGTTAATGGCGACGATCAGCTGTTCGACCCCCAGAACCTTCGCAAGGAAGATGTGCTCCTTCGTCTGCGTCTGGACGCCTTCCGCGGCCCCGACCACGAGGACGGCCGCATCCGCCTGGGACGTGCCCGTGATCATGTTCTTGACGAAGTCCCGGTGGCCCGGCGCGTCGATGATCGTGAAGTAGTACTTGTCCGTGTCAAAGCGCTTGTGCGCGACGTCGATTGTCAGGCCGCGCTCCCGCTCCTCCTTCACCTGGTCCATGACGAAGGCGAACTCGAAGGTGGCCTTGCCCATCTGCTCGGCGAGCTTCTTGAGATTCTCGAGTTCGTGGGGGTCGATGTTCCCGGTGTCGTACAGGATCCGGCCGACGGTCGTCGACTTCCCGTGGTCGACGTGGCCGATGAATACGAGGTTGAGGTGGGGCTTCGCGGGCATGGGGTCTTACTCCGTGGAGCGCTCCTTAACATCCTGTCCTATTTATGTTTTGCCGGCACCGGCGCTCGCGTTCGCCGGGAGGGATACATGAATCTCGAAAAACCTAACGAAGAGACAAGGTACAAGCGTCTCGCGCCGCGTGCCTTTCATCGTGCAACTCCCTCGGCAAGTGCTCCTGGGTGTGGCGGCCTTCGTCCTTCTGTTCGCTTCGTCCACGGCGGGCGGCACGCCGCCATGTCCGGTTCTCGACTACCGTGTCGAGTTCCGGGAGCCGACATGTTCTGCCATGCTCCTGCATGACTCGATCTCGCTCGCGACGCTCTTCGTGCGCAACGCCTCGTCCGGAAACTACACTCCCATGGCCGATCTGGTCCGACCGGCACCGAGTCCGGCGGAACCCGTCACGTTCCTCGATGCGAATGCGGACGGGCGGGCGTCCTCCTCCGACGCATTCCAAGTTTGGACGCCCGGCGGCTGCGCGGACCGAGGACTAACGATCTACATGGGATCCAACGCGTCGAGCATCGGTGGGTCTCAAAGCCTCTTCTTGCGGGAAGGATTTGTTCAGAACTGTATGGGCTCGGGGGCGGATTCAAACCTTCCTTGGGTCATTGTGATCCTGGGAGCCGCAGGAGCTGCGGCAGTCGGATTGGCCGCCTGGATGCTTTCTCGCCGCCATCCCTAGTCCACCGGACGCGGGCCGTGCGGACGCCTGGAGCCGGGATGGATTGGATGGAAGACCTCACCCCTCGCCAAATTGCAAGCCTGCCGACTCAATCACGTCTTCGTGGGACCGCGCGATGTCCGACTTGCTCGTGCGGCGCAGGTCGACGAAGGCCAACTCCTTCCAAGCAGCGGGATGAGGTACAGAGGCGGCCGCGAGTTGTCCCCGGAACAAGAATTCGAGATCCCAGTGGAGCGCCGTGCCCGGGAACCGCCTCGGAGTGTAGACTTCCGAGATCACCTTGGGACCTGAGAGCACGAGGTCGGGCAGTTCGAGTTGCTCCCGGGCGACGCGTCGGGCTGCATCGTCGGGCGATTCACGGAAGATGAGGTGGGACGAAGGGAGCATCCAGCCGTGCGAGTGCGCCTCGACGCGCGATGGATCGAGGGCCCCGATGTGGTCCCACGGGGCCTTCGGATTCATGTGGCCCATGAGGACCTTCCTTGCATCGCGGGCTTCGGTCACGATGAGGAATGCCGAGAGACACACGCCATCGTCGGGAATCTCTGTGACGCTGAACGCCGCGGTGGCGGGAGACTTGCTGAAACGCGAGAACCGTCGGTCCGTCGTCATGGCACCCGCAGGACGGGTACGCTCGACGGGCTCTTATGACTCTGCGTTTACGCCGCGTAATACGCCTCGTCGTACGGTTCCGGCGGCAAGCCTTTCCGCGTGCGGATCGACCGAACGACCTCCGGCTGCAAGTTGCCCGGCACGGGCTCGAAGCCGCTGTTCTCCGTCGACCAGAGCGCGCGGCCCTGGGTCGCGGAACGAATCGCGGATGCGAAGCCGAACATCTCCGCGACGGGCGCCTTCGCGTGGATGACCGTGATCTCGCCTTCTTGCGTGATGTCCTCGATCACGCCGCGGCGGCTCTGGATGTCCCCGATCGCGGACCCCATGTAGTCCTGAGGGACGTTGATGAACACTTTCTGGATCGGCTCCATGAGGGCTCGTCCACCCTGGACCATCGCGCCGTAGATCGACGACCGCGCGGCGGGGATGACCTGGGCGGGCCCGCGGTGGACGGAGTCTTCGTGGAGCTTCGCGTCGACGAGGAGGACCTTCATCGCCATGCACTTCTCCCCGGCGAGCGGCCCTTTGTTCATCGCCTCGATGTACGCTTCCTTGATCAGCTCCATCGTCTCGTGGAGGTACTGAATCCCCTTCGTCGCGTCGATCAGCATGTTCGTGTCCTGCATCCACACGACGTTCTTCGCCTCGTTCCGGTCCATCCCGAGCTCCTCGAGCTTCTTGGCGAGCACCTTCGAATCCTTGATCCGCTGTCCCGAAGCGATCTCGCCGCTCCGGATCGCTTGGACGACCTTCTCCTCGAGCGGCTCGACCTCCATGTAGAACCGGTTGTGCTTGTTCGGCGACTTCCCTTCGAACGGGCCGCCTTTGCCGCTGACGCCTTCGCGGTAGACGACGATCGGCGGGCTGGTCGTGACCGGGATCTTGTAGTCGTTCTGGACGCGGTAGATCGTGATCTCGAGGTGGAGCTCGCCCATCCCGGAGATCAGGTGCTCACCGGTCTCCTGGTTGATCTCGACCTGGATGCTCGGGTCCGCCTTCGCGAGGAGCCGCAACGCCTCGACGAGCTTCGGCAGGTCCGACGTCGACTTCGCCTCGACCGCGATCGTCACGACGGGGTCGGAGTAGTGGACGATCTTCTCGAAGGGCTGCATCTCCTTGTCGTCGCTGACCGTCGATCCCGCGACCGCGTCTTTGAGTCCGACGACCGCGACGACATTGCCCGCGTCGATTTCGTCGACGGGGATGCGGTCCGGGCCGACGACCATCGCGACGGTCTGGGCGCGCTGCGGCTTCGGCATGCCGATGACCCAGAGCTCCTGGCCGCGGCGGACCTTGCCCGCGAACAAACGGCCTGCGGCGACCTCGCCCGCCTGGGGGTCGACGATGATCTTCGTCACCATGAACGCGACCGGCCCGTTCTCGTCGACCGCGAGCATCGCCTTGCCCACGGACGATGACATGTCTCCTTTCCAGATGACCGGGATGCGGGTCTTCTGTGCCTCGAGCGGATTCGGCAAGTGACGGATCACCATGCTCAGGACGACGTCGTGGAGGGGCGCTTTCTTCGCGAGCTCCTTCATCGTCCCCTCCTGGCAGTGCTTGTAGATGTCCTTGAACCCGATCCCCGTCCGCTTCGTGAACGGTGCTGTGACCGCCCACTTGTGGTACGCGCTCCCGAAGGCGACGCTGCCCACTTCCACGTTCACCATCCACTTCTCGCCCAGTTCGGGTGGCAGCCACTTCCGGATCCGCGCATTGACTTCCGTGATGATCTTCTGGAACCGCTGCTGCATCTGCTCCGGCGTGATCTTGAGCTCGTTCACGAGCCGGTCGACCTTGTTGATGAACAGGACGGGCCTCACGCGTTCCTTCAGCGCCTGACGGATGACGGTTTCCGTCTGCGGCATGATGCCCTCGACGGAGTCGTCGAGGATGATTACGCCATCGATCGCCCGCATTGCGCGTGTGACGTCGCCGCCGAAGTCCACATGGCCCGGCGTATCGATCAGGTTGATGAGGTATTGGCCGCCTTCGAAGTCGTGGACCATCGATGCGATCGCGGCGTTGATTGTGATTCCGCGGGCCTGCTCTTGCTCGTCGTAGTCCATGAAGAGTTGTTGACCCGCGAGTTCCTCGGAGATCATTCCCGCGCCCGCGATGAGGGAATCGGACAACGTGGTTTTCCCGTGATCGATGTGGGCCGCGGTGCCGATATTACGGATGCGTTCCTTCAGGTGAAGGAGGGCTTGGGCTTTCTTGATGTTCTCTTCTTTTCGTCCCATCGGCGTGACACCTGTGCAGGAATGCCAGTGAGTGAAGTCGCACCCGACCGAAGCTAATTAAACCTTCGGTCCACAGGAGGGCAACTCATCGTGCGGACGCCGCGATGCGCTCGAGTTCCTCTTTCTTCGCGATTGCGGAACTTTGCATATCGCCCTTCGCCGCGGTCAGGATTTCGTCTGCGAGGCACTCCTCTACCGGCTTGCGGTTCTTGAACGTCGCGGTGACGGCTCCCACGCAAATGTTGCGAAGCGCGAGGTCGAGCCGGCGGGACGGCGCAACGTCCACGGCCCGCGGCACGGAAATCCCGCCGAACCGAAGGCGCGTGATCTCCTCACGCGGCGCGGCCTTCTCGAGGGCGTCCACGAGGATCTGCACGGGATTCTTCTGGGTCCGCTTCTCGATGATCTCGAACGCGGTCCGCACGACGCGGTAAGCCTTCGACTTCTTCCCGGTGTAGTTCTCCGTGCGCATCATGTTGTTAATCAGCCGCTCCACGAGGTTGGCCTTCGCCTTCCCGAAGGGCTTGTTCGCCCACCGGCCGCCCGTGTGCGGGATGACGATCGGCGAGAGGTTCATGTATTTCGCGAGGCCCGCGTCGCGCACCGCGACGTCCGTCATGTCGTATTTTCCGAACAGCTTCATTTCATAGCTGGGCCGTTTTTTCGGTTTCTTCGGCTCTTTCCGTGGCTTCTCCGCCGGAGGAGCCTCGCCTTCGGCTCCCGGTTCCGGGGGCGCTTCGACCGGCGCTTCCGGAGGCGGTACCCCTGCTGGAGGGGGAGCGGGTTCCGTCGGAGGCGTTTCCGGCACGTCCTCAGGAGGCGGCGGCGATTCCGGTTCCATCCGCCTACCTCACCGGCTTTTCCTTGCGGCCCCGGACGAGCTCGTCGAGGCTGACGCCGTTGACCTGGATGACCTTGTAGCGGACGCCCGGGATGTCCCCGTACGAGCGACCCATGCGACCCCCGATCCCTTCGACGAGGACCTCGTCGTGTTCGTCGATGAAGTTGATCGCGCCGTCGCCGACCGCGAAGGCGGTGATCTGTCGGCCGTTCTTGATGAGCTGGACCTTCACGCACTTCCGCAACGCGGAGTTCGGCTGCTTCGCCTCGATTGCGACCTTCTCGAGGACGATCCCTTTCGCCTGCGGCGAGCCTTCGAGCGGGTCCGATTTCTCTTTCAGCCGCAGCACGCGCCGCTTGTAATACCGGTCCGACCAGCGCCGCGTCTGGCGCTCACCCTTCAATTTTCTCGCTGCGAAGAGACCGCGTGCCACACTGCTACCTCGGTGAAGGGCCGTCCTAATTTCCCCATGCTATATAAGGGTCGCGCGGTCCGACCGGGCAGGCGTAGCACCGCGGCAGTCCTTGTTCCGCCGAGCGGACGCTCCTGGTTTTCGGGGACTTCGCGCCGTGGACGGAAGAGAGACGCTAGGCTTTCGATGAGCTTTGGTTCACGTGCGCGGCGAGGGCCTCAAGCGTCTGCTTCCACGGAATGCCAAGGATTGTGTTTGGGAGGAACAGGCGGGTTCGGTCGAGCAATATCAGTTCCGCGCCGGCGAGGCCGATTGAGTTTGTCGTCAGTTCGATCGAGGCAATCTCATCGATCCGGAGTCGCTTGGTCCGTGACCGATTTGTCCTCTGGATGGGGAATGGAAGCTCCATCACCCCGTCGTGAATTGTCGGAAGACGTTCATGCCATGTCACGACGACGAGAAAACCGAGCGCGACCGTAGCAAGGAAGAGACCCGTCAAGAAGGTCCAGTAACCCGGATCAAACGGGGCAGGAGGACCCGTAATTCCAGGCCATGCAAACCAAACGATGAAGGCGCTCATCAGCCCAAATCCGAGCAGAGAAAGGCCCGTCTTCACGAGGTGGTTCCTCATCGACTCGGGCGAGGGAGCGTACTCGATGGTCTCGGGGCGAACCCGAGGTTCGGTGTCGACCGCGACGGCTGCGCTGCCGCGGGGCTGCGACGGGCGTTGCGTCCCCGTGGGAGGTTCCTCGGAGAGAGATGATTTCGGGATTACTTCAATCACGCGTTCGCGATCGAAGTCACCGCGCGCTCACAATACGGGCATACGACGCGTTCCTCCGGGAAGTACCACGTGTCGACGTTGCCGCCGCAGTTCGGACACGTTCCGACGAAGTGCTCCTGCTTCACCGCATCCTGGGAGACGAACTCGTCCGTCGTCCGGTCGATGGCGCCTTTGACCAAGTCTTCATCAAGCGCCTTGCCGAGGAGCTTCTCCGTCTCGAACCGCGTCTTCCCGAGTCGCTGCGCCATGACGTCCATCTTGATTCGCCGCTGGGACTTCGCCCAGCTCGCGAACTCGACGACGTTCCGCTC
>VBMB01000143.1 GCA_005878525.1 Methanobacteriota archaeon | reverse complement strand
CAATCCGGCGCGCCTTCGTACATGAAGACGCTCGCGCCATTCGCGAGGGGACCGTACACGATGTACGAATGGCCGGTCACCCACCCGATGTCCGCGGTGCACCAGAACAGGTCTTCGTCCTTCAGGTCGAAGACGTACTTCATCGTCGTCGCGACGCCGACCAGATACCCTCCCGTCGAATGCTGGATCCCCTTCGGCTTCCCCGTCGTGCCGGACGTGTAGAGGAGGAACAGCGGGTCCGTGGCGTCCATCGCCTCCGGTTCGCATTCCGCGTCCGCCTTCGCCATGAGCTCGTGCCACCAATGGTCGCGCCCCTCCCGCATCGAGACCTCGATGCCGGCGCGTTTGAAGACGACGACGTGCTGGACGACATCCAGACCGGCGACGGCTTCGTCGACGATCTTCTTCAGCGGCAGGACGGTCCCGCGGCGGTAGCCGCCATCCGCCGTCACGATGACGCGGGTCTCCGCGTCCCCGGCCCGGTCCCGGATCGCGCGCGCACTGAAGCCCCCGAAGATCACGCTGTGCACGGCGCCGACGCGGGCGCAGGCGAGCATCGCGATCGGGAGCTCCGGGATCATGGGCATGTAGATCGTGACCCGGTCCCCCCGCTTCACGCCCAGGCCTTTGAGGACGTTCGCGAAGCGACTGACCTCCCGCCACATGTCGTGGTACGTCAGGACTCGGCGTTCTCCCGGCTCGCCCTCCCAGACGAGCGCGGCCTTGTTCCGACGGGGTCCGGCCAGATGACGGTCCAGGCAATTCGCGGAGACGTTGAGCTTTCCGTCGAGGAACCACTTGGCGAAGGGCGGGTTCCACTCGAGGACCTTCGACCAGGGGGCGATCCACTCGAGTTCCTTCGCCATGCGCGACCAGAAGGCCCCTGGATCCTTCGCGGCGTCTTGGCGGAACGTGTCGTTCTTCAAGTGGGTGCTCTTTCGGAAGGCCGCCGAAGGCGGGTACTGCTCTCTCTCCTTCAGCAGGCTGTCAATCGTTGCGCTAGAGACGACCATGGACGTTCCCCGCGAACCGACCCGTTGTCCGGCCGACAGGTGGCCGTAGAGCCTTTCCAGGTTAAAGATGGTAATGAATCACAGTGATAGTATCGAGCCCATCGGGAAGGCGGCCAGGTGCGACTTGCCAGGGCCCCTGGAACATGCGACGAACACACGTGTGGTCGTCTGTAAACATCCCCCTATTAGATGCGTGCCAGGTTCTGGCACGCTATGGCGACGGGAGTGGGGTCGGCAGCGGACAGTTTCACGGGCGTAACTCGTCGTGGCATGCGATTCATCGTGGCCGCGGCGTCGTCGGGGACGATCATCGAATGGTACGATTTCTACATCTTCGTGACCCTCGGCTTCATCCTCACTCCTCTATTCTTCAAACTCACATCGGATCCGGCGATCAACTTCCTTGCGTTCCTCGCGACCTACGCGAGCGGATTCGCGGTCCGGCCCTTCGGCGCGATCGTCTTCGGACGGATCGGGGATCTCATTGGTCGGAAGTACGCGTTCCTCCTCACCGTCACAATCATGGGTCTAGGGACCGCGGCGATTGCCTTCATCCCGGTGTATGCCGCGATTGGCATTCTGGCGCCTCTCGCGCTCATGGTCCTTCGGTGCGTGCAGGGGCTCGCCCTCGGCGGCGAATACGGCGGCGCGGCGATCTACGTCGCTGAGCACGCACCGGATGCGAAGCGCGGGTACTGGACCAGCTACATTCAGACGACGGCCACGATCGGCCTCTTCGCGTCGATTGCGGTAATCCTCGGGACGGACTACATCGTCGGCGACACAGCTTTCCGGGCCTGGGGCTGGCGAATCCCGTTCGTGCTCTCCCTCGTTCTCGTGGCAATTTCTCTGTACATCCGATGGAAGCTCAAAGAGACGCCCCTGTTCACCCGCCTGAAGGCGACGGGGCGGAGCTCCAAGAAGCCCTTGACCGAAGCGCTGGCGAGCCGTAAAAACTGGAAGCTCATCCTCCTGGCCTTGTTCGGCGCGACCGCGGGCCAGGCGGTCGTATGGTACACGGGGCAGTTCCTTGCCCTGTTCTTCCTGCAACGGCCTGAGATCGGCCTGAAAATCGACTTCTTCACCTCAAACGAAATCATATTCATCGCCCTCGTCCTCGCGACACCGTTTTTCATCGTGTTCGGCCGGCTCTCGGACCGGATCGGCAGAAAGAAGATAATGATGGCCGGATGCCTGCTTGCCGCCCTCAGCTATGCCCCGATCTACACGGGGATGATGATCTTCGGAAAACCGCTGAACTTCCCCGTCATGGTCGGCTTGGTTTTCATCCAGGTCGTCTGGGTTACCATGGTCTACGCCCCGATCGCCGCGTTCTTGGTCGAGCTCTTCCCGGCCCGGATCCGCTACACCTCCATGTCCCTTCCGTACCACCTTGGGAATGGCGAATTCGGAGGATTCACACCGCTCATCTTCTTCGGTATTTACGCGGCAACCGGTGGCAATCTCTATGCAGCCCTCATCTGGCCGATTGCCGTGCCCATCATGACGTTCCTGATCGGCATGAAGTACCTGCCCGAAACGAAAGACACGAAGATCTGGGAGGAAGTCACTCCGACCCCTGCATCTGGCGGGGCTTCGACGCCAATGGGGTTCGGGGCAGACACAACGACGATGAAGTGAGGTTCCGCAGAGGAAAAGATCTTTCGGTCTCGTGGGCCTCCGACCTCCGGAAACAAGGTTTAGGGTCGGAGGACGACCTTGAGCGAATCCTCCGCTTGGGCGACGAGCCGGAATCCTTTCCCGGCTTCGGCAAGGGGCAGCAAATGAGTGATCAGGTCCGCCACGGTCACTTGGCGGGTGGCGAGAAGTTCGATCGCCTCTTGGATGTCTCGCGGACTCCCGCCATACGACGACGTCATCGTGACCTCCTCGCGCCACACCGCGTTGAACGGGATCTCGACCTTCGCAGTCGGCTCGGAGGGCGCGAAGAACAGGACCGTGCCGCCTCGATCCACGGATCCGAGGCCTTGGACGATCGCCTTCGGGGCTCCCGTGCACGTAATCACGTATTTTGCCAGGAGGCCGTCGTTGGCCTCCCGCACCTTCGCGGGCACGTCCTCGCGACCGTCGATGACGACGTCGGCTCCCGCCTTTCGTGCCGCGGCCTTCCGATACTCGACGATGTCCGTCGCGATCACCTTCGCGGCTCCGGACGCCTTCGCGAGTTTCACGTGGAGGAGTCCCGCCACGCCGCTGCCGATCACCACGACCGTATGACCCGGACGAAATCCGGCCAAGCGCTGCCCGCGGACCACGCAGGCGAAGGGCTCAACCAAGACGCCCTCGTCGTCCGAAATCCCCTTCGGCAACGCGAACACTCCATGCTTCACGTTGACCGCGGGAACCCGCACGAACTCCGCGAATCCTCCCGGGTCGAAATTCGTCGTCCGCAACGTATCGCACACGGTCTCATGGCCTGCGACACAATACCGACACTGGCCGCACGGAACGTGGTGGGACACGAACACGCGGTCGCCGACCTTGACACGGTCCACACCCGCGCCGACCTCGACGACTTCCGCGGCGATCTCGTGGCCGAGGACGAGCGGCGCCTTCGGCCTGCGGTACCACTCCATCACATCGGAGCCGCAGATTCCGCTGGACCGCACTTTGACGAGAATCTCTCCGGGTCCGATCCGCGGCTTCGGTATGTCCACGATCCGCACGTCGTCGTTCGCGTAGTACATCGCGGCGCGCATGGGCCGGCGCCTACCTCTTCGGTTTCGTGCCCTTCACGAGATCGAGCGCCTCCTTCGGGGTCGCACGTTCGTGGACGACCGCGCGAATGCCGCGAATCATGCCGACGGGATTGGTCGACTGCCAGATGTTGCGACCCATGTCCACGCCTTTCGCGCCGTCCTGGATCGCGTCATAGGCCAGCTCGAGCGCGTCGAGTTCCGTCTCGAGCTTCGGGCCGCCCGCGACGACGAGCGGGACCGGGCACGATTCGACGACCTTCGAGAAATCGTCGGCGTAATACGTCTTAACGAAGTGGGCCCCGAACTCGGAAGCAATCCGGCACGCGAGGCCGAGGTATCGAGCGTCACGTTTCTCGAGCTCCTTGCCCACGGCGGTAACCGCCAAGACCGGCACGCCGGCGTCCTCGCCCTCATCGACGAGTTTTCCTAGGTTCACCAGCGAATCGTGCTCGTGAGTTGCGCCGACGAAGATCGACATCGCGACCGCGGAGGCGTTCAGTCGAACGGCCTCCTTCATCGAGGTCGTAATCTTTTCGTTCGAAAGGTCTTCGTTCAGCACGCTCGCGCCGCCGCTCACACGGAGGACGATCGGCACGTTCGCGCCCGGGTCGATCGAGGTGCGCACGACGCCGCGGGTCACCATCACGGCGTCGGCGTATGGCAGAAGCGGCTCCAACGTCTTGCGAGGGATCTCCAGTTTGTGCGTCGGCCCGAGAAAGTATCCGTGGTCCGCAGCGAGCATGACCGTGTGGCCGTCGGTCGGGCGGATGATCCGGGAGAGGCGGTTTTGGAGTCCCCAGGTCATGTTTGTTCCCTTGGACCGTCTACCGGCTGGCGTCGCATTCCGTGAGGCCTTAAAGCCTTTGCTTCGACGACCCATCTAGCGGAATCTGAGACGGTAGATCGTCGCAACAAGTGCGGTGCTTAGAAGCATCGCCACGCCGGCGGTTGGAATAATCATGTAGGTCCATCCGACCGATGGAAGAAACCTGGACCCGACCACCAACCCCGCCAGGGGTAGGCTCGCGATTCCCAAGAAGAGAAAGAATCGCCTTGCGCGGGCGTAGGACCGTCTCCTTTCGTTTGCAGTCCGCAAGGTGGCGCCTTCGAGGTGGATGTCCCACGTCCTCGAAAGAATCGCACCCCGCGTGAGTAGGTCCTCCCCGACCCCGCGCAGTTTCGGCGGGCGGTCTTCCATCGCCATGACGAAGGTCCCTCGATGGATTCGCCACCACGTGCCGAACGTGATGAGACTAATCACCAAGAACAGAATCGGAAGCCACACGAGGAAGAAGACGAACGCGGCCAGGACGCCGAGGAGGACGACAGCGAGGACCACGACCGCCACTTCGGGCCATAGAGCGATGTCTAAAGGAAATCAGGAATCCAGGGGAGATCGTCGTGGGGGCTCGCCGTCGCTCGCTCAGCGGCACCGGCCCTCTTGCGCCGCACCGCGGACAATACAGATGCGACGATGGCAACCGCCCCGAGGAAGACGGTGAGAAGGATCAGAGCAACGCGATCGGCTGACAGGGCGTACCCCAGAAATGACGCGACGGTGAGAAAGAACGCGAGCGCAACAAAGCCCCAGAGGGATAGCAGGATCGGCGTGGCGCGGGAGACGTGATGTTCGGACAGGTCCATCCGTTTGAGTAGCTTGTCTCGGGAGAGGCCTAGCACCCAAGTGGAAATGGGGGAAAACGCGATGAGCTGTGCAGGTACCAGGTGGGCTTGAAGAGCCCACTCAACGTCCGCTCTAGACAAGCCGAGGACGATTCCCTTGAAGCCGCTTTCGGATCGAGCCACTCCGACCCATAACTGCCCGCCGAGACGAAGAACACACCGGAGGATAGCCCGAGATGCCCAGGCGGTTGAGCCTCGCGAAACGACACGTTCTTCCCCGGGCATCTGATACATAGGTGGGGATCATGTATCCTTCCGAGTCAGGGACGAGGGATCGAGTCCTGGGGCCCGCCCATCTTGCCGCCGCCTCCTTTGGAATCGGGGTGCCCATTGTCACGGCGGGGATTCTCGTCGTCGCCTTATTCTCCCCCGGTCTATGGACATCCGTGCCGCTAGTCATGCTTGCGGTCTTCGTGGCGAACGCGGCGAACCTCATCGCGTTCCTGGCGCTCCATCGAGCCCGCGCGGGACCCGGACCGTTCCGCAGCGCGCTAGGCATTGGCGCGGTATTTTCCGGAATCTGCATTTCCGCGGTGCTCGTCTTGGCCGCCTTTTTCGCGAGGCTCGGGGCATAGAACGCTTCTGTGGAACTGGCGAGGCACCGCAAGTCCTTTACACGGCCTCCCGCATTCGCGTCAAGGCGCCGGAGGGGAGCCATGTCGGCATCGAACGAAGAGTTTGCGGAGTTCGCCAAGGGGTTGCATGGGGAGCTCATTCGACCGGAAGACGCGAAGTACGACGAGGCAAGGCGAATCTGGAACGCGATGATCGATCGCAGACCCGCGGTGATTGTGCGATGCAAGGACGCGGACGACGTGATCCAATCGATCGCCTTCGCAAGGGAGCATGGATTCGTCTTGGCAGTCCGAGGCGGTGGACACAATGTGTCGGGGAACGCGGTGTGCGATGAAGGCCTCGTGATCGACCTGTCTCTGATGAAAGACATCCGGGTCGACGAGGAGCGACGAACCGCGATCGTCAGCGGAGGGGTCACATGGGGCGAATTCGATCAGGCGGCGCAGCGTGCCGGGTTGGCGACAACGGGCGGAGTCGTCCCCGCCACCGGCGTCGCCGGACTGACCCTGGGGGGCGGGTCCGGTTTCCTCGCTCGGACCCAGGGCCTCGCCTGCGACAACCTCCTCGGGGTCGATCTCGTTACGGCGGAGGGACGCGTCACCCACGCGAACGAACAGGAGAATCCAGATCTGTTCTGGGGCGTCCGAGGCGGCGGCGGGAACTTTGGGGTTGCGACGTCGTTCGAGTTCCGACTGCATCCGGTCGGTGCGATTCTCGGCGGTGTCCTCGTCCATCCCATGGGACGAGCCCGGGAACTCCTTCGATTCTATAGCAAGTTCGTCGAGGGGGCACCCGATGAACTCACCTTGTTTGCCGCACTGGGCACTTCGCCGGACGGCGTTCCCGTGGCGGTCATCCTCGCGGGCTACTTCGGCCCGTTGGATGAGGGGGAACGAATTCTACGACCGGTCCGCGAATTTGGCCCGCCGATCCTGGATGATATCAAGCGAATGTCGTACGTTGACCTCCAAGGCATCCTTGGACCGGCATATCCGCCCGGCGCACGGAACTATTGGAAGTCCGGCTTCCTAGCCGATCTCGGAGAGGAGGCCGTCGATACTATGGTCCGGCACGCGGAGAACGTGCCCTCGAAACGCACTCAGGTCGTGCTCGAGTATCTAGGCGGTGCGGTCTCCCGCGTTGGAGAACGGGACACCGCCTTCGGCCATCGAGACGCGCGTTTCGACCTGGTCATCACGTCGATTTGGTCTGATCCCGTGGAGGACGAAGCAAACATCGCGTGGACTCGGGGTCTCTGGAATGCGATGGAGCCGTTCGCATCCGGTGGCGTTTACGTCAATTACCTCGGGGGCGAACGCGACGAGGGAGCCGAACGGGTTCGGGCGGCCTACGACCCGGAGAAATACGAACGGCTCGTCCGCCTCAAGCGCAGGTACGATCCGGAGAACCGGTTCCGGATGAATCAGAACATTCCGCCTTGAAAGCCACCCGTCGTCGGATCCGATCACTTTCGCAGGATGAGGTGGCTGTCCCCGAATTCGTGCCACCGGTATCCGCTCGCGATCGCCGCGCGGTACGCCTCCATGACGCGCGGTAGCCCGATCAACGCCGCGAGCATCGCGAGGTGGCTCGTGACGGGGTCGTGGAAGCCCGTCAGCAATCCGTCGACCGATCGGACGGGATTTCCAGGATGGACGAAGAGACGGGTGAATCCTCGTCGAGGTCGCACGCCGTCCGGCGTCCATGCGGACTCGAGCGCGCGGACGACCGTGGTCCCGATGGCGATGACGCGATGGCCGCCGTCCCGAGTGCGGTTCACCAGGTCGGCGGTGGCCGATGAGACCTCGAACGGCTCCGGGTACACGGCCTGTTCCTCCACCTGGTCCGTCTCGATCTCGAGGCTGCTGACGCCGGAGTGGAGGAGGACGGACGTGAACCGGACGCCCGCGACTTCGAGCGCCTCCCGAATCTTCGGGGTGATCGGTCGCGCCGCGGAGGGCATCTCCGCACTCCCAGGAACCCGGGAGAACAGGCTCTGGTACGCGTCCAAGGGCCAGACCTTCTGAACGTAACCGTAGTGAATCGGCACGCCCGCACGTTGGAGGATCGGCTCGAGCGGTCGGTCCGCGGTGATGAACCAAAGCCTCGGGATTCCCGGATACGGGGCGACGTACCGGACCGTCGCGTCGCCCACGCGGGCCTCTTCGCCCGCCTCGATCGGCATGGGGCCCGGATGGGCCGGATCCCACCGGGGCTCGGCGAGCCACAGGCCGTCCGCATATCGCGTGCTCAGGTCGAGCGTGTACGAACCGGAGGGCCCGTGGGCCTCGAGGCTCGCCGCCAATGTCGCGCTTTCGTTCGCGACGAGGAGGTCTCCCGCGGAGAGGAATCGCGGCAAGTCGGCGAACGTCGCGTGCCGGTGCCCCGATGGCGTCGTCACAAGGAGACGCACCGCATCGCGGGCCCCGTGTTCGGTTTCGACGGGTGTCGAGGCGAACAGTTCGCGCGGTTGCTCGAAGACGAGTTCCTGACGTTTCATGCGGGCACCTCCCAGACGGTGCCTTGGGCCTCGAACCTCTGGCCTGTGATTCGCAACGGGTCTTGGCCCTCGAGCCACGCCCAGAACGGCAGCGTGACCTCCGGGAGTGGCCGGTCGCTGATGTCCTGTCCCGGGAACGCATCCTGGTGCATCTGCGTCCGGAGATCGCCCGGGTCGACCGCCACGACGCCGACGCCGGCTTCGCGTAGTTCGTTCGCGAGCGTCTTGCTCAAGAGGTCGAGCGCGGCCTTGCTGCTCCCGTAGCCGCCCCACCCGGGATATCCGCCGCGTGAGGCGTCGCTGGTGATGTTCACGACAAGGCCTCGCGATTTCTTCAGGACCGGAAGGCATGTGTGGATGAGCGCGAGCGGCGCGATGACGTTGACCTCGAACACGCGTCGGAGGACGTCGAGCGGGAAGTCCACCAGGGCGGGGAACGGGGAAGCGCCGAGTTCGGAAGCGTTGTTGAACAGAATATCCAGACGACCTACGCGGCGGACCGCGGCGACCAGGTCGCGTCGGTGTTGATCGTGCGCCACATCACCGGGGACGGCGCTGATCGAGGCGCCAGTGGCCTGAAGGCGCTTCACGGCCTCGAGCAACGGAACTTCGTGACGCGCCGTGAGGATGAGGGTCCAACGTTGCCGGGCGAGGAACTCCGCGACGGTATATCCGAGGCCGCGGCTCGCCCCCGTGATCAGGGCGACGCGTTCCGCGTGAGCGGGAGTACCAGCATTCGAACACCGCGCCATGTCCGAAGAAGGCCATCGGCGATTTATCTCGCTTCTCGTTTACAAAATGTATAAACGTCCGACGCGGCTCGAATCAATGTCGCATCGGCCGATGGCACCTTTATGGCCCGTCGCGGTTCCTCTCGAATCGATGCCGCTCGACGTCCGGGCCGCGAGGAATCAACTCGTCGAGAAACTTCGTAATGCGCCGAAGGCGTCTGCTCCGGCGGATCTCCGATCGTATGTCGGTTCGCCGGTGCCGGTCCTCGGCCTGACCGTGCCGACGGTGCGCGCGATCGTCGCAGCATTTGCGAAGGAGCATCGGACCTTGGGCGCCGGGGAGGTGAACGCACTCGCCGACGCGCTCTGGTCCGGCCCGGTTTTCGAAGAGAAGTCGCTTGCGATACTTCTCCTTGGCCGGTACGAAAAGATTATCGACGACGACTCGTGGAGGCTCGCGGACGGCTGGGTCGACGCCGCGACCGGATGGGGACTGAGCGATGGTCTCGCCTCCGGCCCGATCGCGGGGATGGTGTACGCGAAGGCGTCCCGATTCCGAGACATCCTTCGATGGACTCGCGCGAAGAACACCTGGCGGCGACGCGCATCGACCTACGCACTCCACCGATTCGTCCGGGCGGGCGAACTCGATCGGCCCTTCCAACTCCTGGAGAAACTTCTGTACGATGAGGAATTCTGGGTCCAACGTGCGGTTGGTACGTGGCTCCGGGAGTGCTGGAAGAAGGATCGACGGCGCACTGAGGCCTTCCTGCGGAAACACGCACGCGGCCTGCCACGGATCGTCATCTCCGTGGCAACGGAACGCGCACCGAAAACCTTCCGAGAGGAACTCCGCCGAAAACATTGATCGAATTCCACCAACGAACCGCAAGCTTATACGGGCAAGGTCTCTTCGGTTGCGCCGACGGAGCGCAGGGATGGCGGACACCTTCACGGTTCAGGAGAAACCCCTCCGTCGATTTTGCGAACAAGTCCTCACCAAGCTGAGTGTCCCCGCGGAAGATGCACGCGTGACGACGGACGTCCTCGTCCTCGCCGACCTTCGCGGGATTGACTCCCACGGGGTCGCACGTCTGGGCCGATACGTGAACGGCCTCAAGCAGGGCACCATGAAGGCGACGGACCAGAGTCGCATCATCCGGGAGGCGAAGGCGACGGCCCTCGTCGATGGCGGTCAAAGCCTCGGCCAGGTCGTCGGGAAGAAAGCGATGGACCTGGCGATCCGGAAGGCGCAGGACACCTCGGTCGGCGTGGTCGCGGTGCGCAATTCGAATCACTACGGCATCGCGGGCTACTACGCGCTCATGGCCCTCGAGCACCATCTGATCGGCCTCAGCATGACGAATGCGGGCCCGCTCGTCGTCCCGACCTTCGGACGCACCTCGATCCTCGGGACGAATCCGATCAGCCTCGCGGCGCCCGCGATGAAGGAGAAAGCGTTCGTCCTCGACATGGCGACGTCCACGGTGCCTCGCGGCAAGGTCGAAGTGTACAATCGACTCGGGCAACCGATGCCTCACGGATGGGCGGTCGACGAGACCGGCCGAAGCTCAACGGATCCCGCCCGGGTGCTGAATGCCCTCGCGAAGCGCCTCGGCGGAGGCCTCTTGCCTCTCGGTGGCGAAGGCGAGGAGCTCGGCGGTCACAAGGGATACGGACTCGCGCTCATGGTCGACGTCCTCTGCGGCGTGCTGAGCGGAGCCGCGACGGGATTGCAAGTCTACGCGGAGGAGAAGAAACCGAACGTGGGGCACTTCTTCATGGCCCTCGATCCGACCGCGTTCCGCCCACTCGACGAGTTCCGGCGGGACATGGACCGGCTGGCGCGCGAGCTGAAAGACAGCCCGAAAGCGCAGGGTCAGGACCGGATCTACGTTCACGGAGAGAAGAGCTTCGCGCGAACGGAGAAGTTCCGCAAAGAAGGGATTCCCCTGGATCCGAAAGTCGTCGACGGTCTCAAGAAAATCGGAACCGACCTCGGCATCGCGTGGTCGGCCTGATGCATCCCCAGAGCTTCCGTTCGCGACGGGAGACCTCCGGGTCTTCGGATTCCTCCATGCCGAAAGACCTATTACCTGTCGCACACCATGGGGCGCACAGGTGGAGGAGGTTTTCGAAACCATGCCCGAAGAGGAATTTCTAGGCGAGCTGAGCGAAAAAACGACGTCCGTGACGATTAAGGAGTTCACGCCCGACGGGGTCCTGATCTCCTATAATCTGCAGGGAACGGTGAAGGGGCAGTACGACGCGTCCCACATGGAGACCGTGGACGCGGTCTTCAAGCCCGACGGGACGTACGAGTTCGAGTCCCGCGGGATCGATCAGACCGATGACGGCGACATGCTGATCATCAAGGCGAAAGGCACGGGGCGGACAATCAGCCCGACGTCGGTTCACGCCGAAGGGGAAGCCGTTTACCAGACGCTCTCAGAAAAACTGAAGTGGCTGAACACCGCGAAAGGCCGGTTCGAAGGGACCTACAACACATCGACGGGCGAGTTCATCGCCAAGGTCTTCGCCCTCAAGTAATCGGAGAAACCGTCTGCTCCCTGGCGGTCGATGACTACAGGATAGCGCGAGCGCTAGCTTTCGATGAGGCCTTTAAAGCGCCCCGAACGATTCGGCAATCCATGGCCCTTCAGACGCGGCAAGCGCCCCCTCCTCCGTTCGAATCGTGGATTCCGCTCGCTCGCCAAGTCGTCCACACGTCCCTCCGTCTCGGATGGAAGGACGTCTTTACGATCTACACCTATCCGCCGACCATCCCACTCGCTGAAGCGCTGGCCCTCGAAGCGCGCCGCGCAGGGAGCGACACGCACCTTACGCTCATGACGGACGACCTCTGGTTCACGTCGATGGAAGAGCTGTCGACGAAGTGGCTGAGTACAGCCTCCCCAATCGAACATGCGATCGCCGAGGCGGAAACCGCGCACATTTACCTCGGCGGCCCCGCGGACGCCCGCCGAATGCGGGACATCCCACCCGAGAAGTTTGAGGCGAATAGCTTGGGGGGCGACCGACAACACGAACCGCGGAGGAAGCGGCGGGTCCGGGACATCGACTTGCCGATTGGGCGCATCACACCGGAGCGCGCAGAGACCTACGGACTCGACTACGAGAAATGGTACGGGAGCTACCACAAGGCACTCGCCGTGGACTTGAAGGCAATCCAGCAAGCGGGCGCCGCGTTGGCCCGGTCGCTTCGGGGGCGGAAGAAGGTCCGGATCGAGTCGGATGCGGGGACCGACCTGCGGTTCGAGACGAAGGGCATCGCGCCGATCGTGAGCGACGGCATCATCAGCGCGGAGGACATCCGCCGCGGATTCGTTCGAACGGCTTTGCCGGCGGGCCGTCTCGAGGTGGCCGTCCGTCCGGAATCTGTCAACGGAGACATTCGCGGGACGGACCCCATTCCATTCGCAGGGCGTGCGATCGTCCGCCCATGGTTCCGCCTTGAATCCGGGAAAATCGTCGAATCGGGGGCTGCGGAGAACGCAGAGCTGCTCCATCGAGTGCTCCGGATGTCGAAGGTGACGAGTGCCCGGATTGGATATGTTTCCGTTGGCTTGAACGCGGCCGCGGAACCATGCATGCTGGACAACAGCATCGTGAAAGATGATGTCGGTATAGGACTCGGACCGCATCCGCAACTGGAGCGAAGCGCGGCGGATCCGACCGTCTCATTCGATTGCACGATCGGCCCGGTCCGGATGGAGATTGGACGGTAGCCTTCGGTGCGGCTTACCGCAAGGTATTGCAAGTACACAGACAGGTTCTGTCACGTAAGGCCTCGCCCCGGACGCGACTCGACTCCGCTCGGCTCCTCCCGTGCGCCCGTTCCTCTTCGGAACAGGTCGTAGAGGGGACTCACCACATCATGGCGGAGGGCACCGGGCTGGAACCGTACAGCCCTTGCCAAGGCCTCGTTGGAGGCCAAGGCGGTCTTCAGGATGTTCATGCCTGCGTTGATCTGCCGGTCCATTTCCCAGTCGCACATCAGGCACACGAACACCTTGCCCACCCTATCTCGGCGCCGAGCGCCACACACGGGGCAGGTCTTGCTGGTCCAGGCTGGATTGACTTTGATGACCGGCACACCCGCGAGGGCGGCTTTGTACTCGATCTGACGATGGATCATAGAACGAGGCCAGGAGGAAAGGCGGCGGTTCATCCGACGGGAGCGGCCGCCTGCGCCGTGGAGGGTGAGGTCCTCGAGGACAATCGCGGCCCGTCGGCTTTCAGCGAACTGCACGAGTCGTTTCGAGATTCGGTGCAGTCGCTGGTGGATCCGATGCCGCTCCCGTTGGCCTTCCCGATTCAACAAACGACACATGACCCTTCGGTCCCCAGCCTTTTTCCTCGCAAGCCTCCTTCGTCGCCGGAAGTGGGTCTCCTGGACTGCTCGGACGCCGTCGAAAGGGAGGGCCGTCGGGACCATCCGCTCGCCGGATGCGACCACACCATCGAGGGAATCCTCGTTTGTGTCGAGAGCGATCGCCGCCTCTGGCTCGTAGGGCCTTGGCGCTCCTCTCCGGACGACGAGGATAATCTTGCCCGGCACAACCGTGAGCGAACCGAGGCCCCAAGAAGGATCGCTCAGGAATGATTGATGCCATTCTGAAAGAGGCAGATGAAGCTGTACGGCTTCCATCGCTCGAATCGGAATTCGAAGGCGTCCGGTCTTCGGGTCGAGCCGATACGACTGATTCTCCGCTTTGAGCATGAGCTTGCGGATATAGGGGGTTGAGGATCGCTTCCCCCGTTTCAGTCGCCGGCGGTGGGGCTTCAGTACGGACAACGCGACCTCGAAGGCCGACGGGATGTACTGCTTGTAGACAACATGCGTGGCGCTCAGGCCTTTGTACGCCGCTCTGACGAGGCGAGCGCGGGATCTGATGTCTTCCTTCAGGGCGATACGAATCGATTCATTCACGAGGAGTCGGAATTCGCGGAGAAGCCAGTCCAACATAGGGCTCTGCCACGTGACCGGGAAGACAAGGGCACGGTGGGTTTTCACGGGCTGTCACTAGATACGGCGACATGTTTCAACCCTCCACCGAGAGATGGCCGAAAGTGAAAAACCGGAAGGAGACTGGTCCTGCTTATTCCGAATGCCGCGTTTGAACCATTTGCGTAATTCATTAAGGGGTCGGAGCCGAGACCGCGTGAGTGTCAAGAAGCCAGCACACAGGTTACAGTGCCCACAGGCATAATAAACTCCGGACGGTTCCTCGAAATCGGACCATGGAGCCCTGGGACGTCACGATCGTCGGTGGCGGGATCCTCGGGACCTCGTTCGCGTACTGGCTCGCGAACCGCTACGACGGTCGCATCGCCGTCCTCGAGAAGGAATCGCAAGTCGCGATGCACACGTCGCGCCGAAACACCGGCGTCGTTCATCGACCGTTCTACCTGGACCCGGTCGGGCGAAAGGTCTTTGCGCGGTCCGCTCAAACCGCTTACGGGATGTGGAAAGTGTTCGCGGCCGAACGCGGCTTGCCCTGGCTGCCCGTCGGCACGTTCGAAGTCGCGGTCCGTCCGGACCAGGTGTCCCGTCTCGAGAAATACCGGGACTGGGGCCTCGCGAACGGGATGGGAGAGGACGAACTCGCCCTTCTGACCGCGGAGGATGTGAGACGCCTCGAGCCGAACGTTCGCAGCCATGGCGCGATCTGGTCGAAGACGGACACGGCCGTCGATTACCAGGTGTTCACGCAGGCGCTGCGGGAGGACGCGGAGCGCGCTGGGGCAAAGTTCCTCTTGGGATCCAACGTCGAGTCGGTCACTGCTCTCGATGATCACCTTGAGATCCGACTCGCGCTCGAGACCGCGTCGGACCGCGTCTATGTGGACTCGCGAGAACGGATTCGAGTGAGGGCCAATCAATCGCACGAAGCGCTGCGCACACGATTTCTGATCAACGCTGCGGGGGGCCACTCGATCGACATCGCGCACGCCCTCGGCGTCGGCCTCGAGTACACGGACCTCCACTTCCGCGGTGAATACTGGGAGGTCGGCCCGGAGTGGCATTATCTGTGCGGCCGGAACATCTACACCGTCCCGCGTCATCCGGAGCTGCCGTTCCTTGACCCGCACTGGATCGTCCGCGCGGACGGACGGCGGGAGATCGGTCCCAATGCGGTCCCGGTCCCGGGTCCGTACACGTACCACGGATTCTTCGATGACCCGGCGGAGGCCGTGAAGAAACTGCTCGAACGCCCGGTCGGAAACAAACTCGCGGCCCTCTTCAATCCCGACTTCATGATGCTCGCGACGGAAGAATGGGCCTCCTCCATCTCGAAGCGGGCGATGGCGAAGCGCGTCCAAGAATTCCTCCCCGCCCTCCGCATGAAGTACCTCACGCGACCGGGGACCGCGGGCGTGCGCGCCCAGGTCGTCGACCCGCACGGGAACTTCGTCAAAGAGGCGATCGAGATTCCCGGGCCCCATTCGTTCCACGTGGTGAATTACAATTCACCCGGTGCGACCGGATCGCCCGCATACACCGCGTGGATTGTGAACCTCCTCGCGAACGCCGGCCATTTGGATCACCTGAAGGCGAAGGCCGCCAGGCCGGACGGGCTCTGGGATTTCGACACGGTCTGCGCCGCGATCGAGGCGCCAACCGGAACGGCGTGATCTTCACACGCTGCTGGCACTGGCCGCCGAATGACGGTGGCAACTACATACGGCCCTTGCGAGGTCTCGCTTCCCATGAAGTACCGCTTCTACTACACGGGCATTCGAGTGCGAAACCTGACACGCTCTCTTGCCTTCTACACGAAGGCGTTCGGGATGCGGGTCGTGAACCGTGGGACGATGCCGCACGGCGGTAAGTACGTCCAGCTCGAGGGGGCCGGGTCCCGCCAACGACTCGAACTGAACTGGTATCCTCCGGGAAACCCGGTTCTACGCTCCCTATCGGAAGGGCGAGGAGATCGACCACCTGGCGTTCGTCGTGGACGACGCGGAGAAAGCGTACCGCGAACTGATCCGCAAGGGAGCGAAGCCCGCCGTGCCCCCGGAGAAGGCGGAAGGCACGGAAGTCTATGTCAAGGATCCGGACGGGATCTGGATCGAGCTGCTCGACTGATCGGCCCGCTCGGGCCTCGCCGCGAGTCGGCCCCGCCTACCCAAAACCTCAGATGGGCTCTCCCGATGCCCTCTCGATGCCGGAGCGCCTGCGTCTCACGGTGCGTCCGATCGGCCGGCGGGATCCGATCGCTCTGTTTCGTCGCCTGCAACGCGGTCGATGGCCGTTCTTCCTCGATTCCTCCTTGCCGGACCCGGAGCTGGCCCGCTATTCGTTCCTCGGATCCGATCCCATCGGATGGTTCCGGAGCCGCGGTCCCAACGCGGCATATGCGACGCCTTGGGGCGAGTCATCGACCAATCGAAATCCACTCGAAGCGTTCGGCGAGTTCGTCGACGCACTGCCTTGGGCCACCGCCGGCACGCCGGCGTACCCGTTCCTCGGAGGACCCGTAGGCTACTTCGCGTACGACCTGGGCCGCCAGATGGAACGATTGCCGGATGAGAAACTGTCGGACCTTCGGCTCCCGGACATGCATTTCGCAATCTATCCGCGTGTGTACGTCCTCGACCGAGTATGGGGCGAGACGTTCGTAATCGCCCCCCGCGCCCGCATCCCGTACGAACCTCCGCCGATCCCGCACCAGCTGTGCGTGCCTCCCGAACCGCACCCGATCGAACCCCTCGACCCAGATGCATACGTCCACACGATCGAGGAAGCGAAACGGGCGATCTACGACGGGGAGATCTACCAGGTCAACCTCTCCCATCGTGTCGCGCTTCCGCTGCGAGGAACGCCCACGGCGGCGTACGAGCGCCTCCGGGCGCGCACGCCCTCGACGTTCGGTGGATTCCTCGAGGCGGGAGATCACCGCCTGCTGTCGGCGAGTCCGGAACGGTTCCTCTGCGTCCGCGGCCGGGACATCGAGACCCGTCCGATCAAAGGGACCCGGCCCCGCGGTCGAACGCCCGCGGAGGACGAGCGCCTCGCGCGGGAACTCCTCGCGAGCGAGAAAGACGCCGCGGAGAACGTGATGATCGTCGACCTGGAGCGGAACGACCTCGGCAAGGTGTGCGAGTTCCGCAGCGTGCACGTGCCGCTCCTGAAGGGCCTTCGCACCCTCCCGAACGTGCATCATCTGGAGAGCGTGGTGCGAGGACGCCTTCGAAACGATGTGACGATCCCCGACCTGCTGAGGGCCACGTTCCCTGGCGGCTCGATTACGGGCGCTCCGAAGCCGCGGGCCATGGAGATCATCGAGCGGCTCGAGCCGCACCGCCGCGGCGTGTACACCGGCGCGATCGGATACGTCTCCTGGGATCGCTCCATCGACTGGAACATCGCGATCCGCACGGCGACCGTCATCGGCGAGACGGCCTACTTCGCGGTCGGCGGCGGCATCGTGGCGGACTCGGACCCGGAGGCGGAGTATCGGGAGACGCTCGACAAGCTCCGCGGACATGAGGAGGCCCTCACGCAAGACCGCGTGGAGGTGACCTCGGACGGCCTCCGCGTGGCTTGACGGCGCCCTGATCTCCGAGGACGACGCGCGAGTCCCGATTGGGAGCCGCGGGTTCCTGTACGGGGACGGATGCTTCGAGACAATCCGAATCCACCGCGGGGCACCTTTCCGACTCGAGGCGCACTTCGAACGGCTTCGGTCCGCTCTGGAAGTCCTACGTATCGAACCACCATGGGGATTCGAGGACCTCCGTCAAGGCGCGAGGAAGGTTGTCGAGGCCAACGGCGTCGTTGAGGGTCTTGCCCGGATCACGGTCATCTCGGGAGAGCGGCCCACGACCCGAGGGATGGCGACGATTACGTCCCGCGCCCTCCCAGAGATTCCGTCGCAACCGGCGTTGCACGTCGCGGTCTCCATCCGGCGGATGTCCGGCCCGATGAGTCAGGTCAAATCGATCGCCCGCGGCGCGGAGGCGGTCGCGCTGCGAGAGGCCGAGGCGGAAGGCGCCTTCGATGCGGTCCTCCTCAACGAAAAAGGTCGCGTGGTCGAGACGACCGCGCGCAACGTGTTCCTCGTCTCGGGCGGATCCCTCCAGACGCCCCCGACGTACGAGGGTGCGCTTCCTGGAATCACCCGAAGTGCGGTCCTCGAGATTGCGGCGCGGGCCAAGATCCGGGCGCGGGAGATATTCGTCTCGCTCGATCGGCTGCGCGGGGCCGACGAGGTGTTCCTCTCCGGCAGCGGGGTCGGCGTCCTCGGCATTGCTTCGGTCGATGGGCGACGAATGGAAGCCCCCGGCCGAGTGACCCGCACGATTCAGGATGGCTATGCGGCGCTCTTGGAAGCTGAGGCGAAATGGTAACCGGGGAGCTCGACCGAGCGATCGACTCTCTTGAGATCGCCGTTCCCTTCAGTCGGTCGGCTTCACCTGGCCGCGAATCTCCCCACCAGGGAAGTCGCCCGGTCCCGTGTTCGGTGGCGCGACACCATCGTCGGTGTGGATATTCACATAGGCGGTTCCCGCGGTCAGGTTCTCCAGCAAAGCGCTCATCGGTTTGCCCGCAAGGGGTCCGACGAACTTCGTCGCGTCGAAGTCTCCTTGGGCCAGGATGCCGTTGAAGCGACCGCCACCGGGCGCCGCAGGCGGGGGACCGCCGATCGGATACAGCCAGACGATGACCGGGCCCGCCGTGTTGGCGTCTCCCAGATGGATGTGCGCCATGATCACGTTGTTGATGTTCGCGGCAATCACCTTGTAGTGAATCGATTCCCCGTCCGCGCTCAACTGGAAGATCGCCACCCCGCGAGCACTTGTGTCCCGCGGCGCCGGCCTCTCATTGATCCCGGCGAGGACGGCATTCCAATGCAATCCGCTTTCATCGTCCGCCCTCGCGACGGTGACCGCGAACGCCGCGGTGACGAGGGCCATCGCGAGCAGGGCCAGTCCGACGATTCTCTTCGACAAACGAGATCTCCTCCCGGCGGCGACACGGCGTATGGGGCCCATAGTCTTTTTCCCAAACCGCGGGCCGTTCTCGTTTTCGATAACGACTAGGGCGCGCGGAGGGCCGCGAGCCGCCGCCTCGCAGGGACTCCGGAGGCCCACGACTTCTCGAAGAACTCGAGATGGGCCTTGACGAAGTCCGGGCTGTTCGTCCACAGGGCGGTCTCCCCGTCGCCGCGGAGGGTCTTCTCGTCTTGAATGAGGAACGCCAAGATCGAGTCGCGGTCCACGATGATGAACCGCGCGCGCTGTCGGTCCACGTGTCGCAGCGGGACGTATTTCGCGACTCGGGCCATGAGCACCTCGTTCGTTTCGTTGATGTCCGCCGCGAGCCGCGCCTTCACCCCGCGTCGCATCGCCGCGAGGAGGGCCTCGTTGATCCCGGCGCGGAACGAGCGCTGAAGCCCCTTCGTCGTCGTGAAGGCGAGGACCTCCGCTTTCGCGGTGGAGACGAACTGCTGCAGGGTCCGGTAGATCTGCGCGCGGCCCTTGATTACCTGGAGGCGCACGGTCGGCGGCTCCCGCGTCCGCCCGGAGAGCTTCGGCCAGGCCTCGAGGAACGTCTTCCGGACCCCGTCGAGCTTCTCGAGCTCGGAGCGCTTCTCGTCCGCGATCATGTCGAACACCTCGTTGATCGCCCGGGCCGCATACCGACGCGGACGGTCCAATGTGACCTCAACGAGCCCCCGGGCCTCCAACCCCTCGAGGGCGCGGTAGGTCTGGACGCGATTCACGCCGCTCGCTCGGGCGACGTCGCCCGCGGTCGTGGCCCCGGCGCGGGCGAGGTTCACGAACACGAGGGCCTCGTAGCGACTCAGGCCGATCCGCTGAAGCGCTTCGGAGGCCTCCGCGATTTTCATCTCGAACGAATGGGCCCCACCGTCTATTAACTACATTGTAACGAGACCTGTTACGCCGACAGATGCGGTTTCCATCCGATGGCCCGGCCATTGTCACATCGAACGTTACGATTTCGTCAGGCCTCAGCCCGAGCGGGGGAAAGATGAAGAGGAAAGAAAGAGGTGGAAAAAAAGGTCGCCTCGATTACGTCGGCCCGATTACCGGGTCGACGCGAGGCTCCAGATGGCTCCGGCGAGGAGGAGCAGGCCTGCAAACAGGCCCAGCTGCGCCCCCACCAAGACCACGATCGCCAGACCGGCGATCATGGCCACGATGGAGCCATTCTGCACGTTCTGCTTCGACACGGCGTAGCCGATCAGACCGACGATGCCGAAGATGACCAGATAGGCCTCTGCGGCGGTCGCGGCCACGATCGCGCCTGCCTTCGACGCATCGAAGAGATACGTCAGGATGCCCGTGATCAGGGCCACAAACGCGCCAAGCACGATCGGTACCTGGTGCGTCGGCGTGTGCGAGAGTTCGCGCCACGATTGGCCGAACCCCGACCCTGACTTCGCGCGGGTCGCTTCCATGGTGCATTCACCTCCTGGCCGGCACCCCTCGGTGCCGGGTCATAGCCGTATTGGGACAATTTTCGAACCAAAGGCACCACATGATAAGCGTGATGTGGCGCGTGCCGAGACAATAGGGCTTAAGCCATCCTTCCCACCGACCGAAAGGCTCATCTGGGGTTCTCAAGGAGGGGGCTGTCTGTACGCTAATGGACGAATGAACGCAATGAAGACGTGAGGGCTTCTCACCCGGAAGCCGCCTCGCGGTCATGCGCGGGCCGCCACTCGATCATCAAAGGAACCAGGGCGGGAAGGCTTCCATGCTCGGGCACCGTCTTGCCGATTCCGGGCTCCCCTCGGCCGGGCGGCCCGCGCTTTGTTTTTGTGAACTCTCGATCCGCATGAGCCCGCGCATCCGCGTGCTGCAACGAGAGCTTCAGGGCCGCAATCATCGTCTCCGGGCTTCCCAGGTCCAGGATGAGTTCGTCGCCTGGGAGGTTGACGCCAATCACCCTCTCTCCGGCCGCGACAAGGCTCTGAATCGCGTCTGTGAGCTGCAGTTCTCCGCCTCTGCCGGGTCCGATTTTCGAAAGGGCCTCGAAAATTTGGTCGCCGAGGACATACACCGGCATGATCGCATGATGGCTCCGCGGCGTTTCCGGCTTCTCCACCGCGGAGGTGATCTTCAGCACCCCCGGCTCCAAGTAGTCTC
This sequence comes from Methanobacteriota archaeon, assembly GCA_005878525.1. Classification (GTDB taxonomy): domain Archaea; phylum Thermoplasmatota; class Thermoplasmata; order RBG-16-68-12; family RBG-16-68-12; genus RBG-16-68-12. The sequence continues at coordinate 11,606 of VBMB01000143.1, read as the reverse complement.
CCTCGACGACGCCATAGTTCTGAGGCTGCGCGATCTCTCGTAACAGCATCGTCGCGGACGCACGATACTTTCGATGCAGCCCGGTTAACCGCTCCAGGTATTCGACTCCATCGGAGAGGATGAACGTGTCCGCGGCCTGCACGATGAACGGACCGTCGATGTGGGATCGGCCGAGCAAGACCGCGTCCCCGAAACCCAGCGGCTCCGGTTGATTGAGGAACACGAGATTCGAAGATTTGATTTTCTCGTAGAAGTCGGACATGCCCTTCGGGCGTTTTCCCTTCTTCTCGAGGAATTCCAAGAATCCCGGATCCGTGGAAAAGTGGTCCTCGATCGCTCGCTTGCCCCTCCCGACGACGATGTAGAAGTTTCGGATTCCGGCGGTGTACAGTTGCTCGAAAATCGCCTGGACGAGCGGCTTGAGCTCGAGGGAATCGTCCCCGTCATGGGCGATGATCGGTAACATCTCCTTGGGAATCTCTTTGGAGAACGGGAGGAGTCGGGTCCCGATCCCGCCCGCTGTGATCAGCGCAGTGTATCCGTCCATTCCATTCGATGCAGTTGCTTCCCGGGTCGACCCAGAGTGCAGTTCGTCCACTTCCCGACGTTATCCGAACGGGCCCCAAGACAGCGAGGCCCCTACGTCAACGTCATGTTTTCAACATGGGTGCAACCTCGGATGGGTGCTGCGCTTGGAGCACATTCGAATACACGGGGAATATGGCCCGACCCCGCCTCCCGCGGTTTTGAGGGCGCCATGCGGAGGAGGACGCTCGCCGGGGCATTTTTCCTCCAGCCTTCGGTCCGGAGATATTATCAGAGGTGAAAATGGTGGATCGGGTCCTGATCACCGGTGGAAATGGATTCATTGGCAGTCATTTGGCGGAGCGCCTCGAGGAACGGGGCCATTCCGTCACCCTCTTCGACGTGCAATTCAATGGCAACACGACGTCGTTGCAGGGTCCGAAGATTCGCGGCGATATCCGTGATTACGGCGCGGTCAAGGACGCCGTCGCGGGCCACGACGCGGTGTTCCACTTTGCGGCCGTCTCTCGGGTAGCCTGGGGACAGATGGATCCGTACGCCTGTTGGACGACGAACCAACTCGGCACCCTGAATGTCCTGGAGGCGTGCCGGAAATCGGAGACTCCACCCGTCCTCTTCTACGCGTCGAGCCGGGAAGTGTATGGCGAGCCGCAGTATCTGCCGGTCGACGAGAACCATCCGAAGAAGCCTTTGTCGGTGTACGGGATGACGAAACTCTGCGCGGAGAGGGCTTGCGGGTCCTACGCGGATCCGTCCGTCTCTCCTTCCGTCCATCCCGTCATCTTCCGGTTTTCCAATGTGTACGGTAGTGAAAGAGACCTGCCCGAGCGGGTGATCCCGAAGTTCATGACGAAGGCACTTCGCGGCGAAGACATCACGCTGTACGGAGGCGATCAGGTTCTCGACTTCACGTATATCGATGACACGATCTCCGGGATTCTGAAGGCGTTCGCGGCGTGCCTCGATGGAGGCTCGGGCGTCTCCGGACAGGAATTCCATTTCGTGACGGGCCGGGGCGTGTCCGTATCAGACCTGGCCACCATGATCGTCGGGCTGACCGATTCTTCGTCTCGGATCATCCAGAGTCCTCCGAACAACTTCGAGGTCCGGAGGTTCGTCGGGGATCCGGGAAAATCTCACAAGGTCCTTGGCCACGAGCCGAGGGTCCGCCTGGAGGAAGGACTGAAGATCCTGAGAGAACGGATGCTCCGATTCTGACCGACGCGTGGTCTTCGGGACGAAGCGAGTGTCCTCTCCGTCGCCCAAGGGATGGTGAACGTGGCCCAAATCGTCACGGAAGTTTCGGTTGAACGGTCGTCGTTGGTGGGGCGCCCCACGGTTCGAGGAAAGTTCCTCTATGTGGGAAAAGAAAAGTTCTGGGTTCGCGGCATCAGCTACGGCACGTTCTTCGTCGATGAGAACGGCGACGAGCGGTTCACGGCCGAGACGGTGAAACGAGACTTCGCCCAAATGGCCGCGAACGGCTTCAACGTCGTTCGGGTCCACACGGGTCCGCCGCGCTGGCTCCTCGACGTCGCCCTGGAGCACGGGCTTCGGGTCATGGTGGGACTCAACTGGGGTGAGCACATGGCCTTCTTGGATGAGCCCGGCAAGGTCGAAGAAATCGAAGCCCGCATCCGACGATGGATCCGGGTTTGTGCCGGCCATCCCGCCGTGTTCGGATACAGCATCGGAAACGAGATCCCTGCGTCGATCGTGCGTTGGCATGGGAGGCGGCGGGTCGAGAAGTTCATCGAGCGGCTCTATCGCATCGCGAAGGAGGAAGACCCCGACGCCCTCGTGACCTACGTGAACTATCCGTCGACGGAATACCTGCGGCTCCCGTTCCTCGACTTCGTGTCGTTCAACGTGTACCTGGAATCCCGACGGTCGCTCGAGGACTACCTCGCGCGACTGCACAGCCTGAGCGAGGATCACCCCGTGTTGCTCAGCGAAATCGGACTGGACAGCCTCCGAAACGGCGAGGAGACGCAGGCTGCGATGTTGTCGGGCCAGGTCCGGGCTGCCTTCCGTGTCGGCTGTGCGGGGGTCATCGTCTTCGCCTGGACCGACGAGTGGTATCACGGGAAATTCCGGGTCGAAGACTGGGCGTTCGGGTTGACGACGCGGGATCGGACGGCCAAGCCTGCGTTGCAAGCCGTGTCCCGGGCGTTCGCCGAATCGCCGTTTCCCCCCGACCTTCATTGGCCAAAGATTTCCGTCGTCGTGTCCACCTTGAACGGGGCCGCGACGCTTCGCGACACGCTCGCGGGACTCGAGCAACTCGACTACCCGGACTACGAGGTAATCGTGGTCAATGACGGGTCGACCGACGCGACGCCGCAGATCGCATCGGAGTACCATGTCCGGCTCATCACGACCAAGAACCAGGGGCTCAGCGCCGCGCGCAACGTCGGCACCCGGGCCGCCGCGGGCGAGATCGTCGCGTTCATCGACGACGACGCGTACCCCGAGATTCACTGGTTGCGATTTCTCGCCCTCGCGTTCATGGAGGGGAAGTACGTCGGCGTGGGCGGACCGAACCTCCCACCTCCGAACGACGGTTGGATCGCGGACGCCGTCGCGAACGCGCCCGGCGGTCCGAACCCGGTCCTGCTCTCCGACACCGTCGCGGAGCACATCCCGGGATGCAACATGGCGTTCCGGAAGGACGCGCTCGAGGCGATCGGCGGATTCGACCCGGTGTTCCGAGCCGCCGGCGATGACGTCGACATATGCTGGCGGCTCCGCGACCGCGGGGGACTCATCGGCTACTCGCCGGCCGCCGTCGTCTGGCATCACCGCCGCAAATCGATCCGGAGGTTCTGGAAGCAGCAAGTCGGGTACGGAAAAGCCGAGGCCCTGCTCGAACACAAGTGGCCGGCTCGCTACAATTCGATCGGGCAACTGAGCTGGCGCGGACGCCTTTACGGGAGGGGCGTCTCGCTCGATTTCTCGGCGATGCACGGGCGCGTGTACCAGGGCGTCTGGGGCACGGCGCCGTTCCAATCCCTGTACGAATCGCGCAATTCTCGCTGGTCCATGGCTCTCGCCCCGGAGTGGTACCTGATGATCGCCCTCCTCGCGGGGATGTTCCTGCTCAGCCTCGGCTGGGGCGCCTCGATCGTGGTCGGACCGATCTTGCTCGTCGCGATTGTGCTTCCGATTGCGCAAGCATCGATCAGCGCCCGCCGGGCCAATTTCGTCGCGGCCACTCGGAAGCCGTGGTGGTCGCTCCTCGGGCTCCGAGTCGTCGTCCTGGTTCTGGACCTTCTCCAGCCCATGGCGCGCCTGCGCGGGAGAATTCGGGGCGGCCTGACTCCGTGGCGGAGGCGAGGACCGACAGCTCGGCCCCGGTATCGTCGCCTCGAGATGACGTATTGGCGTGACAAGCGGGAAGCTCCGGAGGAGACCCTTCGAAAACTTCAGGCGGAGCTGTTACACGCTGGCGCTATCGCGAGAGCCGGCGGCGAGTTTGACTCCTGGGACCTCGAACTGTCGGGAGGTCCGCTCGGGCGGAGTCGATTGCTCCTCGCGGTCGAAGAGCACGCCCCCGGCAAGCAGTTCCTGCGCTTCCGAGTCTCCCCGAAATGCTCGAAGTCCGCGGTTGTCCTGAGCGCGGCGTTCGCAGCGCTGGCAATCTCCGCACTCTGGTCCGGCGTCTGGCTTTCCGGTTTGGTGTCAGCGATCGCCGCGGCCTTCGTCGTCGCGCGGGCACTTACCGACACGGGATTTTCCGGTGGGATCATGCGAGACTTGCTCGAACGGTTCGGGGCCGCGTGATGTACGAACGGGTCGCCTCGATACCCCAGGGCTTCTTCGGCGGCACTGGACCGTTCGATCGGCCGTCCCGCCGCCCGGCGCTCCAGGAGGAGGTCGCGGCGTGACGAGGCCTGCGGATTCGCCGGACAAGCAGAACCCTCGGAAGTTCGCCCGCCGCGTCGACCCAGCCAGACGGCAACTTCGCCGAGCGGCCGATCGGAGTTATGCTCAGCTTCTCGACGAGCTCAGGACGTTCGTCGACACGGAGGAGGATGCCAACACAGAACGGACGTCCGCGCGGGGGGCATCTCGGTCCGGACGCGATCGTTCCCCTTCCGGGCCGATGTCGGCTGGGCGCAAGCTCGCGAAGTCCGTCGCCGTGATTGTCACTGCCCTCTCCCTCCTCTCGTTCCTGTCCGGCCATCTCGTCGCGAACTACCAACTGGACGTTCCTCTCTTCCCGCAGCTCTGGGATTTCGGACGCTCGTTCTTCTCGGATTCCCAGCTCCGGTTCCTGCGGATCTTCGCACCGGCCGTCGCGTGGATCGGCTGGGCGGTCGTTGCCTCCCGACGGCGCCGGCTCGACGCACGCGCGCGGACCAGCTCTGCGGAATCCCGGGCGTCCCCCGAAGGGGGCGGAACCGTCCGGAGGTCGCTCCGCGAGATGAGACCGTACACGCGGTCAATCGCCTTGCTCTTCGTGGTGTCCCTCTCCGTCGTGCCGCTCACCATCCTTACCCCGTTGCCCATCAAGCTCATTGTCGACAACGTCGCCGGGTCGCAGCCGTTTCCGGAGTATCTCTCGATCTTGGCCCCGGATCCCTCTCAGCTCTCGAAGGAATATGTGACCGCACTCGCGCTCGGCATCTTGCTCGGCGGCACGGTCCTGAGCTATCTGCAGAACCTGGTGAGCATCTGGTTGACCAATCGGGTCGGGAACCGGATGACTACCGACATGCGGGTGCGCCTGTTCCGGCAGATGCAACGTCTCTCGACCGTCTACCACGACACGAAGGGCACGACCGATTCCACCTACCGCATCCAAAACGACGCCACCTCGCTCCGATCCTTGTCGACGGACGGCTTGATTCCTCTAGTGACGGCCGTGCTGACGTTGGGCGGGATGATGCTGGTCATGGTGCGCCTCGACTGGCAGCTCGCCTTGATCGCGTTGTCCGTGACGCCGTTCATGTTCCTGTTCACCCTGGTCTACAAGCGACGAATGCGGCTCGGCTGGAGGAAAGTCAAGTCGTCCGAGAGTGCGGCGATGTCCGCCGCGCAGGAGTCGCTGAGTGCCGCACGGGTCGTGAAAGCGTTCGGCCAGGAGGAGCGGGAGAACGAGGAGTTCCGGTTCCGGTACACCGAGACGGCCTCTGCCGCGTTGAAGGTCCTCGTGGAGGGAGGGGTCTACAGCATGCTGGTCGGGGTGGTGACCGCGATTGGCTTGGCGGCCGTGCTGTACGTCGGCATCCAGCACGTGCTCGCCGGCACCTTGAGCCTCGGGGCGTTGCTGATGGTCAACTACTACCTCACCCAGTTGTACTCGCCCCTGAAAGACATGGGGAAGAAGGTCCTCGACGTTCAGATGGCCTTGGCCGGGATGGAACGATTCCTCGAAATTCTGAGCGAGCAACCCGACGTCCCGGAGAAGCGCGGTGCCCGATGGCTGGATCGGGCGGTCGGGAAGATCGCATTCCACAACGTGTCCTTCGGATACGATCGCAGTCGCCTCATCTTACGCCACGTCTCGTTTGACATCGCACCGGGCATGTGCCTCGGCGTCGTCGGCCCGACGGGTTCGGGCAAGACGACGCTCTCCAGCCTCATCCTCCGGTTCTTCGACCCCACGGAGGGCGTCATCACCCTCGACGATGTGGACCTGAAGGACTACCGGATCGCGGACCTCCGAAACCAGTTCGGCGTCGTCTTGCAGGACACCTTGCTCTTCTCGACGACAATTGCGGAGAACATTTCCTTCGCCAAACCGGAGGCGACGAGCGATGAAATCGTGGAGGCGGCGAAGTTGGCGGGAGCGCACGAGTTCATCAAGAGGCTCCCGGACGGATACGACGCCCAGGTTGGCGAGCGGGGAATGAAGCTGTCGGGCGGGGAGCGACAGCGCATCTCGCTCGCGCGGGCGTTCCTGAAAGACGCGCCGATCCTGATCCTGGACGAGCCGACCAGTTCGCTCGACGTCCAAACGGAGGCGACCGTGCTCGACGCAATCCAGCGGCTGATGAAAGGACGCACGACCCTGATGATCGCCCACCGGGCGAGCACGCTCAGGACCTGCAACTCCATCCTCATCCTCGAGCCGGGGGGGATGAGCCGATTGACGGACGAGGTGGAGTCGAGCCTTCAAAGCCTGACCGCTGTCGGCCCAGCGGATTGGAGGACGCTCGTCGACGGGGGGACCGATTGAAGCCAAACGGGTCGCGTTCCAGGTTCCCGGATCAGGGACGACTCACAACCGGTCTCGCGGCCGTCTTTCGCGAGAACGGCACCGGAAACGAGAGCGTCACGGTACTCAGGCGTCAGCCGAACCCGTACGAGAGCACCTTCCCGACGGAGATCGTGACGTGCCGCGTCAGGGGGAACGGAACCCCGTTGCGCGTCTTCATCAAATACGGGACGAGGACGTTCGACGGCGTCTATGGCCACCGAGGTGACGTGGGGTACGAGGCCCGCGTCTATCGGGACGTCCTGCGACCGCTGCGCACGTCGACCCCCACCTTCTACGGTGTGTACCGCGACGGAACCGCGGGAGTTCCCTGGCTGGTCATCGAGTACCTGAAAGGCGGCATCCAGAGCAGCCACTCCCGCGACCCGAACGCGATGGTGCGGGCGGCGCGATGGATCGGGAGATTTCATGCCGCGAACCGCCGGCGGTACTCGAGTGCTCGACTGAGATTCCTCCGGACGTACGACGCGGCCTACTACGCGGGTTGGGCACGGCGGACCAGGAAGTTGTTCGCCCACCTGCAGAATCGGTTCCCATGGCTGTTGGACCTCTGCGACGAATTCGGGACCCTCACCCCACGCCTATTAGAGGCACCTCGAACCGTCATCCACGGCGAATACTTCGGGTTGAACATCATCTACCAGAACGGGACGAGCTGGCCCGCAGACTGGCAGTCCGCCGCGATCGCGCCTGGAGAGATCGATCTCGCGTCCTTGACGCATTCGTGGCCTCGACCACTCGTTCGGAAATGTGAACGCGAATACCGACGATCCCGGTGGCCGGACGGCGCTCCCGATGACTTCCCGGAAATCCTGGAGGCCGCCCGGGTGTACATGAATTTCCGCTGGCTCGGCGACCCGAGTTTGATGACGCCGCAGTTCGGCCCAGGCGGGCGACCGATGGTCCCGAAAAAAGCCAAGAAGTTCCTCCAAGAACTTCATGCGGTCGGGGAACGGATCGGACTGGTTGAGTGAGTTCAGAACCGATCGGGAGGAACGATTGGTTGCGTCTTGATTCGTTTGAACCCGTCACAGCGCGCCAAGCCCTTCGTCGAGCATGATCTCGCTCCACTCGGGGATCGGAGGACTCCGTTTGAGCAAATCTCGGACCGCCCTGTGCAAGCATTCCGCGGCTTTGTAGAACGCAAGGTGCTTCGATGCGTCCCGGGGCCCGGACGCGCGGTAGGCATCCAGAAAGGCGTCGACGGATTGGTCATGGGCCCGGAGGGAGCCCCGCTTCTTCAAACCCAGACGCTCGAGAGACACGATGAACCATGCCAGGTCCCGAGCCGGGTCGGCCACGTCAAACTCGTCCAGGTCGATCACCACCGTGCGGCGTCCGCAGATAATCACGTGCTCCGGCATGTAACTGCCGTGCCCCGCACACGGTTCGAAGCTGCCCGGCGTCGGCATCGCCGTTTCCAGATTTCGCAACAACAGCGCGGCCTTGATGCCGAGCGGGCCTCCGAAGCTCCGCATCTGCTGCGCCCAGTAGCGGATCTGGTCGAGGAATTCAGAAGGCTCCGCGAAATGGCCCTGTCGAGGTGCCCCCGTATGATATCGAGCCAACCAAGCGCCGCACCGCCGTGCGGTCGCGAGTTGCTCGTTGAGATCGCCGTCCAGGAAGATTTCCTTCGCCTGCGTCCCCTGAACTCTCTCCTCCAAGAGCACGTGCAACGAAGGCACATGCGTCAAGGGTCGTGGAATCGCGAATTCCGCGGTGGGACCGAAGCCGGCGTCCACAATGGACTGCATGACCCCGACCACGTCCGAACGGTCGACATCGTGCACTTTCCCGATCAGGCTCTGCCATCCGTTCTCGGTGTCCAGAGATATCTCGAACGTGCACCGATCTTTGTGCGCCTTGAGCACCCGAAGACGCATCGCCGGCAAGGTGCGAGTCCACCCGTGAGAACGGTACAACCGAAGCAGCTCGGCCTGGAAGTCTCGCTGGGCCAGTTGGACCGAGAACCGCAACGCCTCCGCGGCGAACTCGCCGTCGGCCTCCATCATGCGATCAACCTCGATTCCGGCGTGGGACCCGACTGGATCGACCCGGAATGGCCGATGCCGATGGCCACGACATTCACGCCTTCCAGCTCATCGGGCCGGTACAGCCGTCTCGCGTCGACGACGTTGGGTCTCCGCATGTGTTCGGCGTAGTCTTTCCCCGTCAAATTGCGGAACTCGTCCCACTCCGTCATGACGATGCAGCAATCAGCCTCTTGAATCGCGGACTTCGGATCTGCGGCGAACTCGACGGCGTCGCCGAGGACCAGCCGCGCACCGGGAATCGCCATCGGGTCGTACGCCGTGACGTGCGCCCCCTTCTCTTTGAGGCGGTGGATCACCCGGATCGAAGCCGCTTCCCGAACGTCATCCGTGTCTTTTTTGAACGCGAGGCCGAGGATGGCCACCCGCTTGTCCTCCAACGAGCCAATGAGCTTTTCCGAGAGCTCCACGACTTTGGCCGCTTGTCGTTCGTTCGTCTTCTCCACGGCCGCAAGGAGGTTCGGATCGTATCCCCGTTCGCGGCTGAATGCGATCAGTGCCCGGACGTCTTTCGGGAAACAGCTCCCTCCGTAACCGGGTCCTGCCTTCAGGAACAGCGGCCCGATTCGCGGGTCGAGTCCGATCGCCGCGGCCACCTGTTCTACATCGACCCCCGGCACCTGCTGCGCGATGTTGGCCATCGTGTTGATGTAACTGACCTTGGTCGCCAGGAACGCGTTGCTCGCATACTTGATCATCTCGGCCGTTTCGGGCGTGGTCTCGATGGTCGGTGGAAGCTTCGCTCCATAAAAGGCGCGGTAGAGTCGTTTCAGGTGGCTCGCCGATCCTTCGTCGATCGCACCGATCACGAGTTTGTCCGGACGGAACGTGTCGTCGATCGCCGAGCCTTCCTTCAGGAATTCCGGGTTCGTGCACAGACCCAGTTCGACCCCGACCCTCTTCCCGCTGCTCCCTTCGAGCAACGGCATGACGACGGACCGCGTCGTCCCGGGGACGACGGTGCTCTTCACGACCACGAGCCGAAAGTCTGGCTCGGTTCGAAGGGCGACCCCGACTTCGCGGGCCGCGGATTCCACGTGGCGCGTGTCAATCGATCCGTCTAACTGGCTTGGCGTTCCGACCGTGAGGAAGATCACATCGGTCTCAGCCACGTCCGAGAGTTCGTCCGAGACCCGCAACCGCCCCGAGAGGACGGCGGTCTTGAGGAGCCGCTCGAGCCGCGGCTCATGAAACGGTGCTCGGCCCACTTCGACAAGGGCGAGTCGCTCCGGATCGACATCGACGCCGAGCGTGTTGAGACCCCGATTGGCGAAGGCGACGGCTGTACAGAGTCCAACATAACCCAGGCCTACGAACGATACGGTCAAGCGGTGCTCGCTCAAGGGAACATCTCCGGGGGATCCAGTAGTGCCGCCGTTCTTGACCCCCGCAGTACCACTGATGCGTTTTTGTGGTCTCTCGTGCCCCATGCGAATCGCCGCCCTCCGACGCGGACCGGGGCCAGCGGCCTGAGGCGCCGCGGATCCTGAACGATCGCCCGAGCTACGGGTCGTGCGAGTGCTCGTATCCCTCGTACGGCACCGCCAGGTAGGGGAATTTCGAGATGAACGGGAGATCCTCCTTCGTCCCGTCCATGAGCAACCCGGCGGCGCCGTCCGGCGTGAAGCTGCTGTCGATCAAGGGGTACGTGGCGCCCGCAATCGCGCGGAGCTCGACCGCCGTCACGTTGTCGAACACCCGCCGGCCGTCCGGGAAGCCGTCCAGGTCGCCTCCCAGGAGGCCGAAGCGCTTCGCGCTGTCCCCGGGCGGATTGATGCCCGAGTCAGTTGCCGGATAGCTCGGAGCGAATGCGAGGTTCAGACGCAGCTCGTCCGCCTGGGTCGGGCCATTCGAGTTCTGGAATCCCGGGATGATGCCGGACGGAATCCCCGTCAGGAGGATCGCAATCAGATCGGCCCGTGAGGCTCCGGTCCCGGTCAGAGCGGCGAGGTGTGGGAAGACGCCGGGGTACAGGACCGGCAACAGGCCTTGCAACTGCGGGTGCGCGTAGTCGTCGAGGAACTGGGAGTCCCCGTCCGGGGTCTGGCTGTTCCAGAGGTCCTTCTCGCCCAGCTCGATCACGACCTCGTTGATCAGCGGTTCGCCGAGACGGCTCACCTGGACCCACGGCCCGCTCTGCACGATCCGCGCGTTCTTCTCCCGGATCGTCCCCTTGCGCCGGCTCGCGGCGGACCAGACGCCGATCACGGACCGGGGATCTGCGGGGTCCGACGGATTGAATCCGTTCCGGGTCAGGTCTGTGTTCGGGACTTGGATGGCGATCGTGTGGACGTTGAAGCCTTTCGTGCCGTTGACGCCGGGCGCTGCGGGCGTCGGGATCAGGTGCAGGTTCTGGAACGGCCGGAGCGTTCCCAGGTCGAAGATCGAGCCGAGGTCGACGTAGAAGCCTTCGCCCCGCTGGCCTGCGAACGTCTTGACGCCGGCGCCGAGGCTGCTCACCGCGGCGTCCGCCAGCGTCGCGTAGTTCGGCGTGGAGCGCGGGCCAATCCGGACCGGCGGGGTCGGAAGGTCGGAGCCGAGGACGGTCGAACTTCCGGTCCTCCGGGGGCCAACGACTTTCGTCACGGAGTACAGCTGCCGCACGTTCCAGTTCGGGTCCGTGAGGGAGCCGATCGGCCCCGTGTTGTAGAGGAACGTCGCGGGGTTCTGCGTCGTCGTCTTGAATCGGAACTGATAGGTGACGTCCTCGACGCCGTCGCCGTTGTTGTCGATCAGGATCTCATACAAGACGTCGTCTCCGAACTGGAAGAAGTTCGGGCCTCCCG
>VBMB01000129.1 GCA_005878525.1 Methanobacteriota archaeon | reverse complement strand
CGCACTGGGAGTCGGTCAACAGGCCATTCTTCGTTGCGGCCGCGGTTGCATAGTCAAGCGTACGCTTGCCGATCCGACGATACAATGGCATGCCTGATGTCTTCCCCCATCGCACGCCGAGCACGACGTCAGCTTGGCCGGCCAGGATTGGCTCGACGATTCGCGGGATATCCTTCGGGTCGTGCTGGTGATCCCCATCAAGCAGCACAAAGGCCTCGGGATGACGCTCTCGGGCGAACAGCCAAGCGGTTCGGATTGCTGTCCCCTTCCCGAGATTCCTCGCATGCTGGAGCACGTGCGCCCCCGCGAGCGCGGCGATTTCCGCGGTGTCGTCCTTCGACCCGTCGTCGATTACGACGACCTCTTCGGCGTACTGCTTCGCGCGGAGGACCACGGAGCCGATGGTCGGCCCCTCGTTGAACGCCGGGATCGCGGCCAAAACGCTCAGTGGTTTGCTCTTCGGTGGAACGTCCAAGCCACTCGTAGGGACGTAGTCAGTGACTGCCGCGAAATCCCTCCATGGGGGCGAGACGCATTTTCCGTGAGGGTATAAGAGTGTTTTGCCTTGAAGCATCGCTTGGTGACTACTTCTTTAGTCCCGGCCAACGCTGCCTCTGGGCCGCCATTCGACGCATATCACTAGCCACATTTTTGGTCTCAATGTTGAGACCGGAGTGAAGCGCGGCACAGGAGCTGCCGGAACGATTATATCACTGGGACTCCAGTGTCTGGTCCGGAGCAAGGGGATCGCGGCCCCTTCGGTCGCGCCTCGAGTTCTGGGGGAGTCCTGCAGATGCGGACCGTTGCCGAAACACGTTTTCGTCGTGCGCCCTGGGGGCGGAAGAAGCATCTCTTGCCGCTGCCCATCTTGTCCGTCGTCCTGATGGTCACCGCGATGGCGTCCCCCGCCATGCTGCGGATGACTGTCACGGTCATTGACGACGGCAACCTCACGCTCACCGCGGCCGTCCAAAACGTCGTCCATCCGTCCGGACCGGATGGGAAGATCGTCGGCATCATGAGGGTGACGAATCACGCGTCCACGGACATCCTCCTCACCGTCGCCTCCGTGCGAATCCAATCGCTGGCGCCGGAGACGCCCGGGGAGACGCCGGACGGCCGGCTGGATACGACGATCACGATCAACGTTCCCCTCACCGTTGGCGCGGGAGCCACGGTGAACGCTCCGTTCTCGGGGCCGTTCTTCTCCGGCAACGTCTTGGGTCTCTCCCTGGGCGACTCGTTCTTAGTCACCCCGTTGATCACTTGGTCCACCGTCCTCTCCTCCGGGTCACTCGAAGGACCGTTCACGTACGACCAGGCGAAGGTGTGCTCGGGCCCCGGGCCTTCTCCGTCGGACCCGTATTGGATCAGCGCCTTCTGCATGAACGCCTAGCCCCGGCCCGCTTTCCGTTTCGCAGCGATTGCGGCTCGGCCGAGTTGTAGGCTCGAGTCGTATCCGTAGAGCAAGATGTACGGGGCTTCGAGCAACTTCCCGATGGCCCCTCCGACGAATGTCGATCCGAGGAAGCCTCCGCCCAACACAGGGAGGAGCGCGGCCACAATCAGGATTGTGGAGACGAACGACAAGCCCGTGCCCAGGAGCCACGCATACGCGGGCACGCCTTTGACCCATTCCATGTCGGACGCCCTTCGGTAGTCAATCGCGATGAGCAGGTGGAGAACGAAGAACAGACCCGCCGCGGCGATCCACGCGACGAAGATCTCCTCGACGCTCGCCCACGCTTTCTTCGCCAGAGCGAGGGTACCCGGATTCGCTCCGAGCAGCCCGGCGAACAGGTCTTGGACGTCCGTCCCCGTCGTCAGTGGCAGCAGGAATCGCCAGTAGGCCGACAGGACCACCCAGCCGACGAATCCCCATACGATCGCCGACCGAAGACGGTTCGATGTGCGTTCCTGTTCCCGCGTCAGGCCGGCGTACGCCGCAGCCAGGAGAGCAACGCCGGGCAAATCCGCACTCAAGGCGACCCATCCCAGGACGCCCGCGCTCAACGGACCGAGCGGGCCCAGCAGGTTCAAGGCGACCGCCAGGATCCAGATGAGATTCGTCGCGAGCAGGAGGACGGACGCCCAGAATAACCGAGTGGCCGAATCGCCCACTAGCCGACGCAATCGCCCGCGGTCTTCCAAACCTGGGTCCCGTCCGGGAGACTCTGGACGTGCGACGCGTAGTAAAGGGTTTCTCCCGCGAGGCGGCCTGCCGGTGTCTCCTTGGGGGGACCGCAGGATCAACCGCCAGTCCCTGTCGACATCGTCCGTTTCGTCAAGTCATCGCTTGTGAGGACCGAGCCACCGGCGGATTGCTTCGCTAGTCGTCACGCGGCGGATCACGCCGGCTCGCTCGATCGCATCGAAATCGTGATCGTTCGACACGAGGGTCGCCCCCAGCTGCAGGCAGGTTGCGGCGTGCACGCAATCCTTTACACCCTTTGCGCCGAAATAGGGCTCGCATGCGCGGACGAAGCGTTCCTCGACGTGAATGATTTCCATCGATTCGAGGATCGATGCGGCGAGGGCGGCCGTCGTGGGCGAGGGCAAGAGCTGGGCGTAGCGTAGGTACTCCTCCGCGAGGATCTCACTGCCAACGAGGCGAACGCCCGCATCCAGCAGATGCACGAGGAGTCGGAGCGAGTCGGTGACCCTTGGAACGGGCTTGATCGCCGAGACGAAGACGTTCGCGTCGAGCAGGAAAGCCGGAAGCGGTGTGGCCACCGGGCCCTCCGCGTCTATCGACGCGCCGCGGACGGGTATTTCGACGGCGCGAGCGCTTCCATCTCGGCTTCGATCTTCGCGACGAGGGGGGCCAAATCGATTCCGCGGAGTTCCTCATGGATCCGGCGAGCGAGCTCCTGCGGGTCCAGCCGCTGGAGCCACAGGCTCCCGTCCTTTCCTTCGATTAGGAGGAACTTGGTCCCGGGAGCGATGCCTTGTGCCTCTCGAGTCTCCTTCGGGATCACGATCCTTCCGGCGCGGTCGACCGGCACCACCGTCGTCATCAATGGCATAGATACCATCTCGGATATATCACGGTATCGACGCCATGGTCTTCCCGGATTCCCGGTCCCGGGGATTTCCTCGCGACGTCCCCTCAGAGGAGACGCCGAGCGAACGAGTCCGCTGCTGTTCCTGGCGGTAGGCGCAACGCCATCTCGTAGATACATGTAACGAGAACATGTAAATAGTCCATGTCCCCTTTTCCTTCCGATGCGTGGGAAGAAGGTCATCCAGACGGAGGTGGATCCCGTGGTCTATGCGTTCGTCTTGCGGACCGCGGAGGCCAAAGGGCTCACCTTGAAAGAGGCCGCACGACAGGCTCTCTCCGAATGGGCGTCTCGGGAAGGGGATTTGTCTTGGGACCCGCTCTTCGATTTGTCCAAGACGTTCTCGACGGGCAAACGCACGGACGCCTCGAAGGTCGATGAGGTCCTCTACCGGCGGCGCAAACGGTGAAGCTGTTCCTGGACTCCGGAGCATTCATCGCCCGGGCCCTGAAGGACGATCGATATCACGCAGCCGCAATCGGCGTCTTTGAGGGAATCTCGAAAGCCCGCCACCCGTTCCGTCTCTTTTACACGTCGAACTACGTGGTCGACGAGACCGTCACGTTTCTCCTCTACGAGGCGGGTGGACGCGTCGCTGTGTCCGTCCTCGGCCTGATCCGGAGCTCCCCGTCCCTGCGAGTGCTGCATGTCTCCGAAGAGGTCGAGGGGGAGGCCGACACGGCATTCCGGCGACATGCTTCTTCGCGCGTTTCGTACACGGATTGCACAACCCAGATTCTGATGCAGCGGGAAGGCATCGACACGGCGTTCTCCTTCGACCGAGACCTGGAAACGCTCGGCTTCCAGAGGATTCCGTAGCCCGCGGTGCTTGTCGCGAGATCTCATCGATTGCAGGAACGGAAGCCGGGGAAGGAATTCGTTGGCCCGCGTATGAGACGGGACGTAGCCGATGGGCCTCGCAGGAATAATAGGGAGAGCCTGTGACGCGACGCGGCAACTAATCTGCCATGCAGTCCATCCACGCCTGCAGGGCGTCATGGGCTGCATCAAGGTCCAGCATCCGCGGCTCATCCGCGTCTTCGATCACAAACCGCTCGAGGATAATTCGCTCCCCCTCCCGGCGGAAGGTGATGCGCATGCAGGGGACGGCGAAGGGGCTCCCCGATTCGACGAACCAAGGTTCAAACGCCAGGGACAGGGAGTCCCCCTCTTCCGTCACACAGTACCCGCGCACGCGATCGAGCCCCGCGGTGAACCGCGAATACGACGCCGCGATTGGCTCGAGCGAGGCCCCCCCCGAGACCCCTCGCTCCACGCCCACAGGCCCTCCCGGTTAGACGTTCATCGGGACGGTATATGGTATCTCTGGACCGGTTTTTGTCGGCTGCGTCTCAGGGCGTCCGTAGGGCGGAATTGTCTCTCCGGACCCGGCGCCACCGGTGGACGAAGTACACCGAGCTCACCGCGCCGACCGCGGCGACCGCGATTAGGGCCGCCGGCGTAACTCGACCCATGTCGAACCGCCAGTTCCGGAGGCCGAGGGCCATCTCGGATCCGCGCAGCGCCGGTTCCACGTTGTTCCGGACGACGGCCCCGATGCTGTTCGCGTTCTGCGAATTGAAGTCGAGGCCGACCTCGAACGTGAACGGGGCCGCGCCCAGGGTGGCGTACAGCCAGTCGTCGCTGTTGCCCGGGTTCACGTGGGTCGCTCGACCTTCCTGGAGCACCTGGTATCCGTTCGCGTCCGCCATCTCGACGGCGAAGTTGCTGAGTCGATCGTCGTCCGGGGTCGGCAATCGTGTGTACGACCACGGATAGAGGATCCATTGTCCGGCGCTGTGATACGAGAGCGACAGGACGGGAGGGTGCGCGAGGGCGAAGTCCCGGATTGCCTGGCTCTCCGGTTCCGAGAAGGGGCCGGTGCCCCGATACTCGCGATCGCTCGTCGACGCCCCGAATCCTCCGTCGCCCCACATGTACCCGTAGTTCCGGTTCAGGTCGACGCCGAACGTCCCATCCCCGTTGTCCCTCCGGTTCTTCCGCCACGTCGAGTCGTTCAGCCGGGCGTACTCGAGGCCGTCCGGATTCACCAACGGCACGAACCAGAGGTTCGCGCGGGCCAGGATCGCATCGACGCGCGAATCGTTGCCAGCATTCAGGAGGACGTACCGGAGGAGATAGACCACCACCTCGAGGGAGATCCACTCCTCGGCATGGTGCAGGCCCATGAACAGGACGTCCTTCTTGGTCCCGCCCGGCACGCGGACTTCGGCGGCAAAGAGACTGCGGTTCGCGAGCCCTTGCGTCGTCTCCCAGCTCGATCCGATCGACGTCACCGTCAAGAGGGAGGGATGGGCGCGAGAGAGGTTCTGCAACTCGGAGACGAGGGAAGCGTACGTGTGAAACGTGGTCGGCGCGGTCGGCAGACGTCCCGTCGGCGAGATCACCGCCACCGCTGGCGCGGAGAAACCGGTCAGGAGGAGGAGCGGGACTGCGAGGATCGCCATCCACCGAACCCGATGCGCTGGAGGGGCCGACAACGTCCACCTACCAGAAGCCGACGAGCAGGATCGTGATGCCCGCGGTGATGGCCGACACGATCCCGAGGGTCGACAGCGTCGGGATGATCTTCTGTCGAAGCACCTCGTTGGCGATCAGGCCGGGGATGATGAATCCGATCACCTGGAATCCCGGATCGAGTCCCGTGAACGGGCCTGCGATCAGTTCGATGGCGATTGACAGGCTCATCGCGGCGAGCATCGTGATCGCGAAGCGGCGACGGCCGAACAGGATCGTGAAGCGCGAGGCATACCGCATGAGGGCGGCGGTCGTGAGGGCGATCGCGAGCGTGTACGCGACCACTTCAGGACGGAGCAAGAGGAAGAGCGCGACGTAGCCCGGGACGACGACGCCTCCCGGCGACAGGAGGCTGCGTTCGTACCAGAACATGCTTACGGCGATGCCCACGAACACGGCGGTTTGCAGGACGAGTACGCTAACTCCCAGTGTGACCATCGGATCCTCTCCGAACGAGCTCCTCGACGAGACCGTAGCCGACCGATGTGACCATGTTGCCGCAGGCGATCACCGTACCGCCGGGCGGCGCGCGGGCGTCGACCGCCTCGAGGATTTCGCGCGGCGTCGAGTCTTCCATCTCGGACAGCTGATCGCGCGGATACCCACTGCGGACCGCCTCGCGGACGAACGCTTTGGTGTGCCGGCCCGTCACGATGACGGAGCGAAACTCCAGGTCGCGGGCCATCGCTCGAGCGAACTCGACACTCCGGGGCGCGCGATCGTCTCGGCTGTTGAACAAACCGACGAGCGGTCCGCCGTCCAACTTCTTCCGACGGATCAGTTCCCGCCGCAATTCCAAGAGCGAATCGACATCGTTCACGCCGAGCGCG
>VBMB01000128.1 GCA_005878525.1 Methanobacteriota archaeon | reverse complement strand
CGAGATGCTCGAGGGCGACGGCCTCAAGGTCGGCGGGATGATCACGGAGCCGATCGTCAAGCGAAACCGGCGCGAAGGATTCTACGTGATGGACTGGGCCACGAAAGAGAAACGGGTGTTCGCCTCCCGCGAGATCACTTCGAAAACGATGGTCGGACGGTTCGGTGTCGACATCAGCGCGCTCGAGGAGGTCGGCGTCAACGCTCTCCGGAGCGCGACCGCCAACGCGGACGTCATCGTGATCGACGAGGTCGGGAAGATGGAAGTCGAGTCGCCGAACTTCGTGCTCGCGGTGAAGGACGCCCTCGAAGCAGACAAGCCGCTCCTCCTTACGCTCCACAAGAAGTCCCGGAATCCGCTCCTGCAAGACATCCGCCGCCGGGACGATGTGCGGATCCTGGAGGTCACCATGGTGAACCGCAACCTGCTGCCCTACAAAATTGTGAAACTGATGAAGGGCGAGGTCCTCTGAGGACGAAGGGATATCTGGCCCCGCCCCCTTCGCGACCGCCGTGGAGTTTCCGTTCCCGACCGTTGCGGTTTCGGAGGGGGCCGCGACCCTCCTCGTCCCGGACGTGCCGCGCCGCAAAGGCCCCGGGACCGCCGGGCCGTGGCCGTTCTACAATCCGACGATGGCGGTGAACCGCGACCTAAGCGCGATTGTCCTCTCGAAGTGGCCTCGTCCGCTCGGGTCTCTCCTCGACGGACTCGCGGCAACGGGCGCATGGGGAATCCGGATGGCCCTCGAACTCGGCGTGGGACACCTCGCGTTCAACGATCGGTCACGCGAGGCGACGCGGTTGATTCGCGAGAACCTTCGCCGCAACGGCCTCACCGCCGATGTCCACTCGGGCGATCTGTCCGACTACATAGGCAAACGGCGGTACGATTTCATCGACATCGATCCGTTCGGCCCGCCCACCCCGTTCCTCGGCGCGGCGTTCGACGCCGCGAAGGAATCCTCCGGGATCGGCGTCACCGCGACAGACACCGCCGTCCTCTGCGGCACCTATCCGAAAGCCTGCGAGAACCGATATGGCGCGCGTCCGCTGCGCTCCGCGCAAGGTGCAGAGATCGGACTTCGAATCCTGCTGGGCTACTGTCATCGTCTCGCTGCGGAGGGAGGCGATCAGATTCGACCGATCTTGTCGTTCTCCGCGGAGCACTTCGTGCGCGTGCACGTCTTGGTCGAGTCCGGATCGGGTTCGGGTTCGATCGGCCACTTGGTCCGCGTCGGCCCTGGTCGTTTCATTGTCGCATCCGGAGCGGACCGGGGTGCAATCGGCCCGTTGTGGCTCGGACCGCTCGGAGACGCGGCGGTCCTGCGCCGGCTTCAGCCCTCGGCCTGGACGTCCGTTGCGTCCGCGCGGCTCCTTTCGCTCCTCAAGGCGGAGTGCGAGATGCCGCCTTTCTTCGTCACGACGGACGAACTCGCGGCCGGAGAACGTCACTCGCCGCCGAGACTCGACCGATTCATCGAGGGCCTGCAGGAGATCGGCTATCGCGCGACGCGGACCCACTTCCATCCGCGAGGCGTGAAGACGGACGCGCCGTCGCAGGACATCGTGCGGATGTTCCGGGAACTCTCGCCTACCGGATCCACGGATGATTCAAGGCCTGCCAGTTGAAGCCGAACGAGGCCTCGCTGTCGGTCGCGTAATGGTAGAGGGTCGTGACGAGAATCCCATGGACGACGGACCAGAGTGCGCTGAGCACGAGCCAGTACAGGACCGCCGCAACCGGCCAGGTCAGGCTGCCGGGCTCTCCGACGATTCCCCATACGAACGGGACGAGGCCGACCATGAACAGGAGGAGGAACACGAGTCCGGTCCCGAGGACGCCGCTCTGGTGGGCGCCCCAGCGCTCGCGCAGGAGGGCGCGGCTGCGACGGAACGCTTTCACCGGCCCGACGCCCTCGAGGACCATGGTCGGGAGCACGAATAGGGTCGCGATGGGCCAGCCGTATCCGAGGACTCGCGAGACGAATCGTCCACCCGCATCGGACCGAATCGAAGTGAACCG
Source organism: Methanobacteriota archaeon (assembly GCA_005878525.1). Taxonomy (GTDB): domain Archaea; phylum Thermoplasmatota; class Thermoplasmata; order RBG-16-68-12; family RBG-16-68-12; genus RBG-16-68-12. The sequence goes on along the minus strand of VBMB01000128.1, from coordinate 4,395 downwards.
GAGCAAGACGCCGACAGTCGCCGCGAGGAACGACCAGACGAGGATCTGGAAGAAGCTCGCGTTCGCCGCCGCGATTCCGTCCAGAACATACGGCCTCTGCCCTTGAAGCCGGATGGCCGCGGCTCCGATGATTGCCGCCATGAAGTAAACCGAAAGAAAATACGTCACCAGGTAGGCGACGAACGTCTCCTGGTAGAGGAAGCCGCTCGACGGCGACGCGGGCGGAAGACCGAGCGCGAGGACACTGAGGACGACGATCAGCCAGATGAAACCGGTGAAGACGAGGGCGAGGAATGGCAGGGCCATGAGGCGCGGCTCGGTCACAAGGACGCGAAGGCTCCCGAGGGTCAGGTGGAATCCGCGAGCCAGCTGGGCCCGTAATCCCGTCTTCGTAGCCGGCTCATGGTGAGTCTTCCGACCCCACTCCGTGGAGTGCATCCCGCGCTCAAAAAGGGCGGACCGGTCATAAGTCTATTGTCAAACGTCGGTGTCGGAGGTCTCATCCCTCGATGCGTTTCTGGTCGCCTTCGTAGGGTGAGTTCGATAGGCGGACGATCTCCGCGGCCTTGATGTCCCCGATCTTCGGCACCTTCTTCAGCTCCTCCTCCGACGCCGCGAAAACAGCGCGGACGGAACCGAAGCGGTCGAGAAGGCTGCGGGCAAGCGTCTCGCCGATGCTCGGAAGGCCTTCGACCACGAACCGCTGCCGCTGCTCGAGGGACATCGCCTTCGGCTTGTGCCGCAGGCCGTATTCCGCGGCCCCCTTATCCTGACGTTTCCACAGGATGCTCAAGAGTATTGCGGTCTGTTCCTTGTCCGCGGTCGTGAGCACCGGAACCCGCTCCGTCGTCTCGAGGACGAGGAGGGCGCCCAAGATCGCTTGCGGGCTCCGGAAGGTCGAGATTTCGGCCAGGTCGCCCTCAAGGACCACGAGGGGCTGAGGATACGCCTCGCGGAGGCGCCGGACCTGTTCGAAGAGACGCTTCCGGACCATCGAGTTGAAGAAATCGTATAGGGTCTTTCGTTCAATCCCGACCGGTCCGAGAACATAGTCTCCCGGCGCGATTTTCCGCACCTCGATTTCGACGCCGAGTTCTCGAAGGCGCTCGGGAATGTCTTCGGGCTCGTTCGAATCGACGACGAGGGGAATGCGCACGCCCCATCGAATCGTCGCGCCGACGTAAACGTTCCGGTGACCCCGGCAAATCAGCGGCGTTAGGTGAATCGTGTCGGCTCATCTTTTTGAGCGTCGTGCGCGTCCAGCCAATGATGGCCGGGCGGCGGACGCTGAATCTGCTTGCCGCGACGATGCTCGGCACGATGGACTCGAATGCGCTCGTCCCCGTCATTGCGCTCTATGCGCAGCACGTGGGCGCAGATCTGGTGACGATCGGGATCATCGTCGGCCTCTTCTCTGCGGTCCATGCGCCCGCGAACCTGTTCTTCGGCCGGATCGCGGATCGCTTCGGTCGCAAACTGCCCCTCCAGGTCGGCCTCCTCTGGGACGCCATTTCACTCTTCCTCTATTCGCTCGCGACGACCCCGCTCCTCCTCGCCCTCGTCCGCGTGAGCCACGGCATCGGGAGCGGACTCGTCGGTCCGAGTTCGATGGCCCTCGTCGCGGACACCTCGACCAAGGAGCGGAAGGGCCGCGCCATGGCGTTGTACGGCATGTCGCTCGCCCTCGCTGTCGTGATTGGATTCGGCATCGCCGGTCCGGTCGTGGCCCGCCTCGGCTACCCCGCCCTGTTCTACGTCCTCTCGGCGGGCCTGCTGGTCGGCTTCGTCATCGCGATTCCTATCTCGGAACCGGTGCAAGCGGCTCCGAGAGGGATGCCTTGGCGGCGTCTCTTCTCGTACGCCGGGCGGCCGTCTCCTGCTGCTGGATATGCGGCGATCTTCAGCCTCTATTTCATCCTCGGAGCGTTCGTCGCGTTGGTGCCGCTCCACCTTCAACAGGAGCTGGGCTACGGTGCGCTCGCGGTCGGTCTGAGCTTCACATCGTTCGCGATCCTCTCCCTCGCACTCCATTATCCGGCAGGGATCCTCGCGGATCGGTACGGTCCGGCGATCCCCGCGACGATTGGCCTCGTCGCGGTCGCCATCGCGATGGCGTGCATCCCGTTTCTTCGAGATCTCCCGACGCTGCTCGTCCTCATGGCCCTGTTCGGCGTGGGCCATGGCTTTGTGTTCCCGTCGGCTTCCGCCCTCGTCTCGCGCGGAGCCGACCCGCAACAGCACGGGCTGGTGACGGGTCTGTTCTACGCCCTCCTCGTCGCCGGCGTGGCCGTCGGCGCGCCGATCATGGCGGCCGTCGCGAGCGCCTCGACGTTCGGGGCGGGAATCTGGGCGAGCGCCTGGATCTCCCTGTTGGGACTCGGCCTCTTGGGCCGTGCGCTCGCCTCGCCGGAACCGGCATTCAATGCGGCGATCCGTGTCGCAGGATCGGACGGTCCCAAGTAGATCAGCGAATGAGGCCAACCGGAGTGGGACATCCCGTCATGGACGCGCGCCTTGGGATCGTGCGCGGGATCCTGCCGTCGCCGCAATGACGAGTGCTACGCCGAATATCGAGCCACCGACTTGGGCCGGCAGATAAATCGTCGGAACCGTGGTATGCGATTGGGCCTGTAGGGCCATCGTCGTGTTCGCACACGCACCGGACGTCGGCGTAGGGCACCGACCGACCCAAACGATGAGGACGTAGAATCGACTCGCGGGTGCGACGAACGTAGAGGCGATGCTCGGGGATTCGCGAGGACTCGACGCGGAGGCCACGTACGCTGTGAAATTCCCCGGAGCGCCGCCGAACAGGACCGCGCCGGTGCGACTGTCGGTCCACGTGACTTGGACGTCGACGTTTACGACGCTGCCTCGGTCGCCCCAGAAGCCGAGGCGCGGTCGGGCGACGAAGTAGCCTCCGTAGGTCGTCAAGTTCGCCGGCGGCGGCAGAGGGTCGAAGTCGCGGGGGGCGTACGCGATCGCGTTGGATGGAGTTGGGAAGGCGCTGAGCACGACGACGCCGAGGGTGAGGAGGACCGCCATCGCGAGCAGGGACCGGTGCCAACCGTTGTCGGCGATGGAACCCGCGGGCGGGTTCGGAGTGTGCGCGCGCCCTCCTCCTCGGTCGACGGAGAACCCGCCGATTGCGAGCGCAGCCCCGGACAAAGAGGAGAGGGCTCCCTGATCGAGAAGAAGGCCGAGCTCCAGCGAGGTCCTTGGATCCAGGCTGCTCCCGGAGGCGAACAGGTCTTTCGCGGCCCAGCCGACCTGAACGAGTCCGATCCCCGTAACAAACAGGCCAATCCACGGCGCCGCCCTCAGCAGCGACCGTCGTGGTCGCTCGGGCTCTCGCGTGGGGACCGATACCCCCGGGCGGTTGGCTCCGGGATCATTCACGAGCACGCGATGAGGTGGCACCTCATAACGATTTTCTGGCTCAGCCTCAATAGTGATCCGGGATTGGTCCTTCCCACGGTTCTTCAGGGTGGTCGTAGAGACAGAAGAAGATTCCGTCGGGGTCCCGAATGTAGGCGATCCGATGCCCGTTTCGCGAGGTCCACATGTCCTCCTGCATGAGCTTCGCGAACTTCGGATCGTCTTTCAGTTTCGCCACGGTCTTCCGGTTGACCCAGAGCTTTCTCGTCGCGGGGAGGACTCCCAACTTTTTGAGCCGTTGCAGGGTCTCCGGGACGTCTTTCACGCGAACCTCAAAGTGGTCCAAGGCTTCGCCCGGGAAGTATGGAGCCCAGAACGGACTGCGTTCCGCGTACCAATTCAGTTCCACCTGCTGCCCGGAACGCCGGTCTCGGAGCAGGACGTACTTGCCCTCGTCGTCCCCTCCGCGGTCGATTTCCTCGAGGTCGAACACTTTGGTGTAAAACTCGATTGACCTCTCCATGTTCGTGACTCGAATGCCGACATCGCCGATCCAGAGGTCGGACATGGCCCCGTAGAAAACGAATCAACACAAGAATCCATCGAGGGCGTTGGCTGACCAATCGATTGCGCGGGAAAATCACGGGACCGATCATATGCGTCCTGTTTGACGGCTAAGCCGCCAACGCACCACCGACGGGTGCTAGTGTGGCTATGGCGGTTAGTGGCGGCGGGCTGAACACGTCGCCCTTGCGGACTTCGTGCGTACACCCCCGCTCTATCAACGTCGTCGACTACGACGGCCATAAGATGCCTCGTCTTGAGGGCGGTTTCCGGCTTAGATGCTTTCAGCCGTTATCCGCATAGCGCGTGGCTGCTGGGCAATGCCTTGCCAGACAACCCATACACTAGAGGCGCCGATCCCCCGTTCCTCTCGTACTTAAGGGACCTTCCCCTCAGGCATCAAAGCGCTTCCACCAAAAAGCAACAAACCTGTCTCACGACGGTCTGAACCCA
>VBMB01000127.1 GCA_005878525.1 Methanobacteriota archaeon | reverse complement strand
TGCCAAAGACGACCGTGAGGGCGCTAATCACTGCGATGGCGATGACCACGCCGATGGAGGCTTGGACGAATTGTCGACGGAACCGCGCCGTCGGGCGCAGGGCCGCCCATCGTGACCACACGCGACCCGGTCTGGATGGCTCCGACCCTGAGACTTGGGCCATGGTTCAATCTGACATGCGAGGAAGGTCCCGAACCCCATTAACCTTTGCGGGCACCGGTGAAAAGTCTTACAACCGGAGCGACCTTGTCGTCTCGTGCAACTCGATCGCGTCGTGCTTCTCGAGCCTGCCGGCGCGAAGTATTTCGTCGTCCTAGACCGGGAGGTTGTCAACATCCCAGCGGTCGGCGTCGTCCGCGCGGACACGCTGCGCTCCGCCCTGGGCCGGCGTTGGTCCGTGGGAGGCCGATCGTTCCTCGTGCTCACCCCGTCGATTCGAGACGCGGTTGGTTCCGTTCGTCGCCAGGCACAGATCATCGGCCCGAAGGACGCTGCTTCCCTCATCTGGAATTGCGACATCAAGGCCGGCGACGTGGTGGTCGAGGTCGGCGCGGGTTCGGGGGCCCTGACGTTGGTGCTCGCCCAGGCTGTGGGTCCAACCGGGCGCGTCGTGACCTACGACGTACGGTCAGACTTCTTGGACCGGGCTCGGGAAAACGTTGCGGCCGCAGGACTTGGAGAACGCGTCGAGTTCAAGCTCGGCGATGGCCGCGCGGCCATCCCGGAAACCCAAGTGGACGCATTCGTGGTCGACATCCCGGATCCATGGGAGGCGGTCGGGACCGCGGCGAATTCGCTTCGGCCGTGTGGCCACTTCGCTTCCTACTCGCCAAACGTCGAACAGGTGAACCGCACGGTCGCCGCCCTCCGCGCACGGACGTTCGTGGAGGTCCGCACGCTCGAGATCATCGAGCGCGAGATCGAGGCGTCCGAGTCCGGGACCCATCCGTCGTTCGCTCCGTTGGGCCACACCGGGTACCTGACCTTCGCGCGCTGCGTCATCGAGACGTTCTGACGGCCGAGGTACCATGGAAGGACGGGTCGCCTATCCGACCCTCATCGGCTCGAAGCGAGTCGGCTGGACAACTCGGCGGGCCAGCTGGGTAAACCGCTCCGCATGTTGTGTGTGGACCGGCATCACGGCCTTCGCGTCGATCGTGCGGATCATCTCGCCGACCTCGCGTTCGCTGAGGTGTCCGGAGGCGTGCAACTGGTGTCGTCGTAGGCCGAAACGATCGAGCCAGTGCTGCAGCACCGCATCGTTGACATCGTCCTCCTCGAACGGCTCGCTCTTCGAATGGATGAACGGCGAACCGGGAGGGGGCCGCAGGTCGACGAGTTCGGGCAGGTGCCAGAAATCGAGCTGGACCAAGTACTCCGACGGCCGAGCTGCGATTTGTTCCGCGGTCACGACGCGATCCTTGAGCTTTGTCTGCAAATCTTTCTCCCAGGGATCCGTTTTCCGCATGAGGCGGTCGAACAAGACTAGGTCGCCGGCCTTCGTTACGTCGGGGACTTCGATGTGCGTGTCCTTCTGCAGCGTCAGGAGGAGATGCGCGGTCTTCGCGTTCACGACGAACTTGCGACCGACCGCCTGAGCCGTCTCGAAGAACGTACGTATCCGGTCCACGTCGCGCCCAGGAAAGGTGACGATTGCGAGCTTCTCCTTCAGCGGCGTCAGGAGGCGAATGGCGTCCTCCTTCACGTCGGCCTCGGTCAGCGTGCCCCGCGGATCGTCCGGCGTGACCCGCGTGCCTTCCGTGATCAGGACGACGGGTTTCGCTGCGGCTGCGGCCGCGATGAAGTCCTCCGTCAACACCTTCTTCGGCCCGTGGTGACGGAGGTCCCCGGTGTACGCGATCGTGCCCTCGCTCGTGTGAACGAGGTAGCCGTACGCCGCCGGGGCGCTGTGGTCGACGTGGATGGGCTCGACGTCGAGGCCGTCGACGGTCGTGCTCTGGCCCGAGCGGAACGTTTGGTAGGCGTGCGTCCCGAGCCTCAAGATCGGCGCTCGCGCGGTCGTGTCGAGAGACTCGAGGATGGTCCGCGCGCCCTCCCCCAGGTGGACCGGGATGTTCGGATCGACGAACCGCAGGTGCTGCGTATGGTCGTAGTGGACGTGGGTGATGAAGATCGCCGAGAAGGCGGGCGGCTCCCAGGCCATCTCGGTTGGGTCGAGGGCTTCCGAGGAGTAGAGGCCGGGGATGCGCTTCATCAGGTCGAGGGCGAAGTAGTCTCGGAGGCCGAATCGTTCTCGCGGTTGAAGGAACTCGACGAAGTACTGCTCGCCGAGGTCGAATGGCGCGCCCATGTCGAGCCAGACCCGTGCGTCGCGGTCCTCGACGAGGATCTTGTTCCCGCCGATCTCTCCGACGCCGCCATAGAAAGTGAGGTTCGCCACGGCCGCCTCGGGTCCGCGGTCAATCCGCGAGCTGCACCACGATCACGTCCCGAACCGCCTTCATCGACCGGAAGCTGAGGATCAGCCGTCCCTCGGGATCTGCCTTGAAGAGGCGCGCCTCGACCGTCTCCGCCGGCGTAACGAGGAGCGATTGGATCCGGCCCGTCTTCGTTTCGAGGAGGAAGTCCGCCAAGACCCCGAGGATCTGTCCGTCCTCCGTCATGACGGTCTTGCCACGGAGTTCTGTCGCAAAAACCTTCATTCCCGCCGCGGCGCGTATCCTCGCGTCCTTATTTTTCCTTTCTGGCCTCGGAGGCCGTGACGTCCGTGCGAAACCGTCTGCACCAGAGACAAACGAACTGGCGAGATTGGGGACGGCACTTTCTTATAGAGCCGGTGGCGTTTTCTCGGCCCCTCAACGGAGGCTCCCGCCATGGACAACATCGTTGTCGAACGCAGCGCTTTCGTCGGCCTCGTCACGTCCGCGGTCGAGGCGTACAATCGTGAGACGAACGGATTCCTGGTCGGGAACCGCGGGACGCGGCGAATGAAGCAGCGTCCGCGCGAGGTGACGGTCCTGCGGGCCGCGTATCCGCTCCAGACGGAAGACCGCAAGCCGAACTGGGTGAGCCACGGGAACGAGAAGGCGTTCAAACGTGCCCGGGGGGCGATCGAGAACCTCGATGTCGGCGGCTATGCCGTGCTCGGCGGCTTCCACTCTCCCGCGGGCGACGATGGGGCGGCGAGCCTCTCACGGACGGACCTCGATTACGTCGCCGACGAGCTGCGGCGCATCTCTCGAGGTCGACCGGCGGAGCGCGTCAAGTGGCTCGAGGTCGTCCTGGCGCTGAAGCGTCGAGAGTGGTCTCGGAACCACGAACCCGGCTGGACGACCCGAACGTACCGGAGGAAGCTCGGCTGCACGGTGGCCATGGATCCGACCCACGGATACGACATGACGATCGGCGGCTTCTGGGTCGAAGGCGAGCCGGACGGCGAACCGGGTCGCTGGGACGTCGTCGGCACGAGCGAGGCGCGCTTGCTTCTGCCGTGGAACCAGTGACGTCGACAGACTACCGGGTCGCGGGTGGCTGCTGCTGACCCGACGGCTGTTGACCGGACCATCCGCGGCGGCCGAGGCGGCTGCTGAGCAGCTCCTGCACCTGGGCCGGTCGGGGGATCATGTCGAGGTTCATCGTGTCGTCTCCGGTGTCCACCACGATCGTCCCGATCCGAAGGATTCGCTGCCCGAACGACTGCTTCATGTCGACCCGCTCGAGCTGCGTATAGGGAATCATCTCCGTGTTCTTGTTCAGAATCCCGTCTTCGCGAATGATCTTGTTGTCGGTGATGACGTACCGCGTCGTCTTGCGCTTCAGCTCAGCGATGATGAACGCGACGAGGGCGAGGAAGAGGAAGAAGGCGGCGAGGATCGCGCTGACCGGCAAGCTGCCCAAGGCCGGGTTCGCAAGGGTCGAGGAAAACCGCCACGGAAATTGGAGGAAGAGGGCTCCCGCCACGATCAGAGCGAGGACCACCGCGCTCCACCATCGGAGGGCGATGAGCCGAGTCGGTCGCGTCACCAGCAAGGTCTGTTCGCCCGAATAGGACATGGTCTGCCGTCCGCGTCATTCATCTGGAGAGGTCGATAAAATGGTTTCGACCGGATTCCGAATGCGGCCTCAGAGGAGATCCGGTTCGACAGAAGAAACTTCATATCGTCAGGATTGGCTGACCGCCGCGAGCCCCATGACGGTCCTGTTCGGGACGCTCGGGTGGAGGCCCCAGAGCCTCCTGCCGTCGATCCGGTCGACCGAGGATCTCGAGCGGGTCGTCTTCTACCATAGCGACCACGCGAAGAGTCGGGACGCGCGCTCGAAGGTGATGGAATTCTGCCGTGCCCTCGGCGTGACGGCGAACGCGATCGAGGTGAGCGACGCGTTCGACTTGTTGCACGTCGCCGGCCAGCTCCGGGCGGACGTCCGGAAGGAACGCGCCGCGGGGGCCGACCTCCGGTTCAACATCGCCGGCGGGACGCGCCTGATGAGCAGCGCCGCCCTGCTCGTGTGCATCCTGGAGGGCATTCCGGCGACGTACGTCCACGACGAGACCTACCAGGAGATCGCCCTCCCGCTCTTGCGAATCAGCTACGGGCAGGGGCTCACCGCGAAGCAGCGGGACGTGCTCTCCTTCCTCGTCCGAAACCGCGAAAAGGACTTCACGGAGACGGCCCTCGCGAAGGCCCTCGGAGTCCACAAGGCGACGATGAACCATCATCTGCGGGAGCTCGATGCGAAAGGGGCCATCGCCCGCCTTTCGGATCCGGCAGATGCGCGGCGACTGATCGTGAAGCCGACACCGGGCATGGAGCTCCTCGTCGGGTGAGACGGTGGCCTACCGCACGCTGATCGCGACGATGGGCTACGACGAACGTCATGTCCTCCCTTCCTTGCGGCTCCTGCCGTACGACCGACTCGTCCTCGTGGCCGGCCGAGAGACATTCCGGTCGGCGGGGTTCCGCCGCCTCAAGGTCCTCGAACCGGGACTCCGCACCGTCCGCGTCGACCCCTTCGACCTGACGGATGCCCTCGAGGCGATTCGAGGGACGATTCGCCGCGCCATCGGGGATGGTTCGGTCCGGATCAGCGCGAGCGGCGGTACGAAGATCCTTACCAATGCGGCGATCCTGGCGGCGTTCCAGGAAGGAGTCGAGGCGTGGTATTGCGACCCCGATCCGGTGCGGCTGCCGGTGCTCCGAGGCGTGAGCCTCGCCGCGGCGTTCTCGCCCGCCGAGGGCGCGATTGCACTGGCGCTTCACGGACCAATCGGCTACGATCGTCTCGTGGCCGCGGTCGTCGTCCGAGGGTTCGCGCGACGCACCGTGCTCGGCGCGATCCGTACGCTTGCCGCCAAGGGTTTGATCGAACTCGACCGGGACGACGGCACCGTGGTCGTCCGACCGTCGCCGAGGTTCGCCCTGTTCCGCGACCACCTCCGGGCCGTTCCCAAAAAGGCCTAAGAGGACGGAGCCGTTGCCGCACCGAGGGCGGAACGGGATGGTCCAGGTCCGGGTCGAGATTCGGCTGAAAAAGGGCGTCACCGACCCGGAGGGTGACAACGTCCAGAAGGCCCTGAATCTCCTTGGATTCAAAGGGGTCCGCGGCGTCCGAAGCTCGAAGCTCTTCCTGATCGACCTTCAGACCAAAGACGCTCGAGCCGCACGGAAGGAAGTCGAGGAGATGTGCCGCCGACTCCTGGCGAATCCGGTGATCCACGAGTACGCGATCGAGATCGAGAAGTAGCCCGATGGCCCTCACGCGTAACCGCGGATCCGCTCGCGGCGCACCGGTTCCTGCAAGTGGTCCGCGGCCATGAGAGTCGACTTCTTCATTTCCCGCTCGGCCGCGTTTGTGAAGTCCGCCATCTATTTCTTCGCGAGAATCTCGTAGTCTATGTCCTTCGATAGCGGCGCCTCTTTCGGCACGAGACGCGAGTAGATCTTCTGCCGCAATGCAGCATCGGGGATCGGGAACTCGACCGCGATGTCGAGCCGCCGATCCAGGGCCCGGTCCATGACTTTCGCGAGGTTCGTCGCGAGGACGATGACACCCGGATAATCCTCCACTTGGGCCAGGAGGACGTTCACATCGCGATTCATCCAAGGAGTCGCCATGAAACCGCGGCGTTGGAAGACCGCGTCGGCCTCGTCGAAGAAGAGGACCGCACCGGCCTCGAGGGCCGCGTGGAAGACGTGTTCGATGTTCTTCTCCGTCTCGCCGACCCACATGTTCTCCAGTTGGGCGTAATTGACGACGTGGAGCGGCCGTCCGAGTTCGCTGGCGATCGCTTCGGCGGCCATCGTCTTGCCGGTCCCCGGCGGGCCCGCGAAGAGGAGGCTCAGGCCTTTCGTCTTCTTCATCACCTTCTTCAGGCCCCAACGACGGTACATGAGGCCTTTGTGCCTCAGCTCCGTCAGGGCGTCGAGGAGACCCTCCCGGGTCGCTTCCGCCAAGACGAGGTCGGCCATCGTGAAGCGCGGCGTGACGCTCTGCGCGACGGGGCGGGGCGCCTCGTGGACATGGGATTCCGGCGGCTCGCGTTCGTCCTCGGCCTGGTACACCTCGACGCCGGCATCGAGGAGGTGGATGATCCGGCGGACATCATCGCGGGAGACGTGGCGGCACGACTCGCGGATGCGCCCGCACTTCGGGCACTTCACGATCCATTGGTCCCGGTCCTCTTTGCCCATCCTCGTTCCCCCGAGGCACCTCGGCCGATCGCGGCCGGGCAGGTGTGAGGCGAAGAGATTCGCGGAGCTATTTAAACATCGCCGGGGCGACGGAGGATGGGGTGCGAACTCGCGGGTTTCGCCGCGCCGTCGACGGTCATCGGGAGCCGCGCTTTCGGCTTGGATCTCGGGCCTCCGGTGCGAGGCCCGGAATCGCGGACGCACCTTCGCCTCCGCGCCACGAGGGGAACTCTCGGGCCATCTGTACCGCGAGGTCGAAGTTGTGGACCGAGACCTCCTCGATGTTCACGCCAAGCGGAACCGCCGGATGCGATTGGGCGGCGGCCGCGTGGAGATGCGACCACAGCGTGTGGGCCACCTCCAGCGACGCCCTTCCGGCCGGTCCACCGGGGGAAGGGAGCAGCGCTTCCTCCGTCCGTGGCGAAACGGTGGCCCCAAGCCACACGAGGAATTCGATGTCCTGGTAGTCGGACACCGGCGCGAAGCTCAGGAGGACGGTCGCGGGCTTCAGGTTCTGGGAGGAACACCGCCGGCCGTACGCCCGGAGGACGGTCGCCATCGGCTCGGCTTCGAACAGGACCTGGGTCGTGAAGAAGTCGCAGCCCGCCCGCGTCTTGTCGACGAGTCGGTCGACCTCGTGATCGCGTTCCGCGATCGTGATGTTCCCGAGCGCGATGTCGTTACGCCCCTGGGTCACGTTTCGCAGGACTCGGTTCGCTTCGACGACGGAAGGGCCGGGATATCGAACGCGACTGCTGTTCCCTCCGACGAGCACGAAGTTTCGGAGGCCATGTTGCTGGAGCGATTCTTGGATCCAACGTCGAAGCACCGACTCGGATGGAACATGCGCCACGACTTTGTTCACGATCGGGTCGACCCCGAGGTCTCCTAGGAGGGCGGCGAAATCGCGCGGATCCAGATCGCGGTAGAACGGTTGTCCGGCGTGGTTCTCCTCGAGGACCTCCGGAATGTTCACCGCATCGAGGTTCTCCAGCGACCGGACCGAATCACGAACCCGCTCGACGAACGTGTTCACGGCCTTCTCGCTCACCCGCCTTCCGGGCGGGACGATTTCGAGGACGACCGGTGTGGAGGCGAGCGCCTCTCGGAACGGCCGACGCATGCAAGCCCGCATGGGTACGCCGAGATACTTGAACGTTGACAATGAACGCGGAGGGAGATTCTTAATTTTTTCCTAGAAAGATGGCTGCAAAATGGCTTTTCCCCATGAGGCCTACGGCTCGGCGGCCGGAGGCTCGGGACTGCTCGAAGATTCTCCCGTTCCCTGGTGGACCGGGCCTCACTTCTACGGCCGTGGGGCACATGATGCCATTCGGCGATGCGGTCACCATCCACGCGAACCGAGTCCCACTCCTTCCGGAAAAAAGCTGATTCCTGGTTGTGTGTAAACCCGTCCTCAGCACCGAAACGACTATCCAGTCCGCAGTCCATGATGAATATGCCCACGCAGCTTCGTCCCAGAGTCTGAACGGAGGAGCGGACGAGTCTTTTCCCTTTGGTCCCTTCGATTAGGCCACGAGTGACGGTAGCCATATGCACAGTCAGGCCAGCGCTCAAGTCGCCCAAACTTTGTTCGACGCGTTCAACGCCCACGATCTCGACCGCCTCGAGGCGCTGACGTCGGACGGGTTCCTGGGAATCGGGCCGGATAGCCCCGACCTCCGGATGGGTCGTCGTGGCGGCAGGGCCTGGGCGGCCGCATACTTCACAGGCTTCCCCGACTCGAAGTGGACGAAGGAGCGGATTTTCGGCCAAGACACCGCGTTCGTCCTCCAAGTGATCTACACAGGGACGCACACGGGCGCGTTCGAGGGAGCCGAGACGGTGCCGCCAACCAACAGGACCGTAACGGTCCCCGCCACGTTCGTGGGCATCGCGCGGGATGGGAAGATCGAGGACCTTCGCGGGTATTGGGACCGACTCCTAGTGCTTCGACAGCTCGGCCTCTTTCCGAACGACGAGTGGAAACGCCAGGCCGCTCCGTTGGCCTTGCAACGGACCCGCTCGTAGCTCGGAGAAGCCCGACACCCGCAACCTCGCTCACGCCGACGGGCTTCGGCGCTTCCAGGCCTTGGGCTTCCAGCACGCCGCGAAGCCATCGCCGCCGACCACGTGCTGGTGACGCTCCTTCCCGAGCGCCCTTGAGGGAGTCCATCCCAGGAGCCGCTTCGCACGGAGCACGCTCATACCGCGGCGCGGAAGGTGCATCGCCCGGCAGGAGCGTTTCCGACAGTCTCTCCGAGGTGAAACGAGAAGCATAATGTATCGCGGGCGACTCTCCGAAAACGAGGCGAAGGGTTGGGCGATCGAATCCGGCGGAGGGCCCTCCCGTTCTCGCTCCATGACATCACGCTGGGCGACGCCTCGGCGCACGAACTCGCGGCGATTAGCGAGCGGATGGGGCTTGCGCTCAGCGTCGACGAGATGCGGCGGATCCAGGCGCACTTCCACGACCTCGGACGCGACCCGACCGAGGTGGAGCTCCAAAGCCTCGGACAGGCGTGGTCCGAACACTGCTGTTACAAGTCCTCCAAGGTGATCCTGAAGGAGTTCATCTTCCCCGTTCAAGCGCCGTACGTGATCGACCGAGGGGACGCCGGCGTGGTCGAATTCGACGAGGACCACGCGTACGCCCTGCGCATCGAGAGCCACAATCATCCGTCCGCGATCGAGCCCTACGGCGGCGCGAACACGGGCATCGGCGGGATCTTGCGCGACGTCCTCGCGATGGGCGCCCAGCCGATTGCCCTGGCGGATCCGCTCCACTTCGGCCCACTCGATTACCCGATGGAGAAGTTGCCCCGCAGCACGAGACATCCGAAGTATCTCTTTGGCGGCGTCGTCGCGGGCATCCGCGACTACGGGAACCGCGTCGGAATCCCGACGGTCGCGGGCTGCATCCTCTTCGACGAGGGCTACCTCGGGAACATCGTGGTCAACGTGGCGTGCGTCGGCTTCGGGAAGAAGTCTCAGTTCGTGCGTAACCGCGTCGGCTCGGAGAACGCCGTCTTCATCCTCGGCGGAGGACGCACGGGTCGCGACGGGATCCACGGCGTCACGTATGCGAGCGTCGACCTCACGGACAAGGCGGTCGAGGGATGGGAAGCGGGCGCCGTCCAGCTGGGCGATCCGATCCTCAAGGAGCCGCTGATCCATGCGTGCGTCGAATCCGCGCAAGCCGGGCTTCTGGACGGCCTGAAGGACCTCGGCGGGGGCGGCCTGTCGTGTGTGATCGGCGAGATGGCCCTCGGGGGCGGATTCGGAGCCGAAGTCGACCTGGAGAAGGTCCTCCAGAAGGAGGAGGGACTCGCACCGTGGGAGATCTGGGTTTCCGAGAGCCAGGAGCGGATGATGCTCGCCGTCCTGCCGGAGAACGTGGACCGCGTCTTGCGGATCTTCGATCTGTACGACGTCCCCGCCACGGTCATCGGTCACGTGATCCCGGAGAAGGTGTGCCGAGTCCGCTATCAAGGGACCGTCGTCCTCGAAATGGACCTCGCATTCTACACGGGCGGTCCGGAGTACACGCGACCGTACAAGCCGCCCGCCACTCTCCCGAGTCAAGACCTCCGACTCCCGCGGGAGCCCCAGGATTATCGGTCGACGATCCTGAAGCTCCTCGCCTCTCCGAACGTCGCATCGAAGGAGTACGTGATTCGTCAGTACGACCACGAGGTCCGCGCGTCGACCGTGCTCAAGCCGCTCCAGGGCGTCATCGGGAAGGCGGCCCACGGGGATGCCTCTGTGATCCGTCCTCGGATCGATTCGTGGCGGGCGCTCGCGATTTCGGTCGCCTCGACACCGTACTTCACCGCGATCGACCCGTACCGCGGCGGGGCCACCGCGGTCGACGAGGTGTGTCGCAACCTGGTCGCAGTGGGGGCGAACCCGCATTCGCTCACGAACTGCCTCAACTTCGGAAATCCGGAGAAGCCGGACCGCCTGTGGTTTTTCCGCGAGGCGGCGCGGGGAATAGGTACGACGGCCAAGGCCTTGGGAATCCCGATCCCGTCCGGGAACGTCTCCTTCTACAACGAATCGGCCCGGGGGCCCTGCCCTCCCACGCCAGTCGTGCTCGGCGTCGGAATCGTTGAGGACTTGCGACAGTGCGTGACCTCGGATTTCAAGCGCACAGGCGACCCGGTCGTACTCGTTGGGTCGACTCAGGCGGAACTCGGAGGCTCCGAGTATCTGCGCCTTCGCGAGGGCACCGCTCCCGCTCCCACAGTGGACCCGCTGGGGTTGCGAGCATCGACGGAGCATCTCTTGCGCGCGATCCACGGGGGCACGGTGGCCGCGGCGCACGACCTGAGCCACGGCGGCCTGGCGGTTGCAGCCTCGGAGATGTGCCTCGGAGGCGACATCGGGGCGGACCTCAAGACGACCGCGATGGACCCGATGCGCTGGGACGTGCAGCTCTTCTCCGAATCGAACGGCCGTTGGCTCATCGAAGTCGCGAAAGACCGGTACGAGGCGTTCACGCACCTGATGGAAGGAATCCCGACGACGTACCTCGGCACGACCGGCGGCCGGTCGTTGCACCTCGGACGCGGCCGCCAATGGACCTCCCTCGCGATCCCCGCGATGCGGAAGGCGTGGAGCGAGGCCATCCCGAATCAGGTGGTGGTCTCGTGAAACGCTCGAACGTCCGGGTTGCGGTCGTCTACATCGAGGGAACGAACTGCGAGGACGAGTCCGTCGCCTACTTCCGTCATCTCGGCGCTCAGGCGGAGAAGGTCCACCTGAAGCAGCTGACCAGGGACGCACCGGCGGACTTGCGACGCGACCTCGACGATTACGACATCCTCATGATCCCGGGCGGATTCGCCGCGGGCGACTACGTCCGCGCGGGGACGATCTTCGCGGCCCGCATGCGGTCGAAGCTGTCGAAGGACCTCGTCGCATTCGTGAAGGCCGGCAAGCCCGTGTTCGGCGTGTGCAACGGGTTTCAGGTCCTCGTCGAGGCGGGTCTGTTGCCCGCCCTGGGCGGCGTCATGACCGAAGAACCGGAGGCGGTCCTCGCGACGAACGACTCGAGCCACTACGAGTGCCGGCCGAGCTTGCTTCGGATGGAGAACGCGGGTTCATGCGCCTTCACCCGGACCTTGAAGAAGGGCCAGATCGTCACCTTCATCTCCGCTCACGCCGAGGGCAAGCTCCTGTTCCCGGAAGACCGAGAGAAGCGGATCCTGAAAGAGCTCATCGACAACGATCAGGTCGTGTTCCGTTTCGTCGACGACCGCGGGAAGTACGCCGGATACCCGTGGAACCCGAGCGGGACCACGTTCAATCTCGCGGCCCTGTGCAACCGGGACGGGAACGTGTTCGGCGTCCAGCCGCACCCGGAGCGCTGCTTCTTCCGGCATCTTCGTCCGGACTGGACCCGCGCGGATCAGGGGGACCCGGTGTACGGCGATGGGAAGGCGGTCTTCGAGGGGGTCCTGCGCCATGTCGAACGACGATTCTAGAGCGCTCGCTTAGGTTGTAAACGCGGCCATCGTGAAGGTTGCGACGGTCGTCCGCGAGACATTGCGCTGGTAGTCGGGATAGATCCAGAGGAAGGAGGGGACAACTTCGTATTGCGGACCGGCGAGGAGCGGGCCTCCCGCATCCGTAGTCAGGCCCCAGGGGAACACCCAGCTCCATGGCGCGCCTCGTCCAGGACGAGGAACTGCACGAAGCACGGTTGGCCGAAATGCATCACGATCGTGTCGAGACCGATGTTCGTGAGGATGACGGTGACTTTCGCCGAGTCGCTTGGGCCGTAGCTCGTCCGATCCGTCCGGGCGGTGAAGGCGAGGTTCGGCCCTGACGGTCCCTGCATGACGAAGATCCTCGTCTCTGCGGATGGTGCCGGAGACGGCTTCGCTGAGAGGACAGCGCCTTGGACGTGGTAGGAGCGGAACGGGAGGACTGGAACTCCTGAATCGGATGTCTGACCCCATGTGAATGCGAAAGCCCGCGCCTCCTCGGGCCGGAGCGGCACGGTTGTCAACATTTGACCGCATGTAGCGTGCGCCCGGTAATCGTAGACGACGGATCCGTCCATGGAGAGAATCGTGTACGTGGCCAGGCATGTGCTGCCGAATTGGATCTCCGCCATCGCGTTGCCTGCGTTCGTCACCTGGACCGTGATGATTACGGGCTCCCTAGGAAGGTACGTCTGCTTGTCCACGGTGACGGAGACCACTAATCGGGCGGCGGGAGCCGCCTGGCTGAACAATGGGGCGGGAGCAAACACGAGGACGGCAACGGGCCATGTGAGGGTCGCGGCGATTGCCACGGCAAGAAGCACCCAGTACGGTCCCATCCGCCGCACGGCCGCACCGGATCACGTCACGGACGATGAAACTGACGGTGTGAGATGCTCTTTGCGGACCCTCAAAGGCTCACGATCAGCTCGACGATATCGCCATCCTTGAGCCCGAGCGAGCCGCGAAGGTAGTGCTTCGAGATCACCTCGAGGACATCCGTGTGATGCGTGCGGATCGGCATGATCACCGCGCAATCGACGTGACCGACGGTCGCGAGGAAACACTTCGCGCCGCCGAACGTCCGTCCCGCGGCGTCGAAGCCGGCGATCTCGATCCCGGGGCTCTCCTGGAGGATCTGCAACTTCGCGAGATCCGGGCCCGCGATCTTCAAGTTCAAGGTGCCTTCGTAGGGCTCGAACCAGAGCTTCTTGCGGAATTGGTCTTTGTACCCTTTCTGCCGCATGTAGAACGCGCCTTCGCGCAACCCGCTCGCGACGGCCCCGGAGATCGTCAGCGTTTCTTTGATTTCAAAAATCCGCTGGTAATCGGCGTACTCCTTCCGCAGGACTTCTCCGCCCCGCGGCGTGAGTCGGATCCGCTGGCGGCGCGTCGCCAGGTCGCGCGCGACGAGTCCTTCTCGGATCAGCTCGAGGATTCGCTGGGAAGCGCTCTGCTGACTCACGCCGACCAGCTTGCCGAGCTCCCCCGAAGACAGGTTCACGTACTCTTTCGTCCCGCCGAGGAGGGCGATCGCCTTCAGCGTCTCGACGTGATACGGCTTCAACCGCGCGGGGGAGGACCGATGCGCGCTTATTCCTTTCCCAGCGTCACAGCCCCTCTGCGCCCGTCGGTCCCTCGCGAGATCGAGGAGGGCGTCGTCCGCGGAGCCGTGACCTTCGATGGTCCGATAGTTCTTCGCGAGCTTAGCGGCAGCCCGCGCGTTCCGGTCGTGGTCTGCCAACAGGTCCAGCTCCGCCAGGACCGGCGTGGGAACCGCGATCTCGACGTCGCCGACGACCCGGCGGAGCTCCGCATCCAGATGGACCTGGAATTGGAACGGCATGAGCAGGGCGTTCGCGTCGAGAAGGACGAGTCGAGGCACCGTTTTCGTGCATCGATGCCGAAGTATATGGCGTTGAGGTGAGAATGGCCCGGTCGATTTTAAATATAGATCAATACATAGTGTCGCTATGTATGTAGCGAGATGATAACTCGCTGCGAACAGGAACGGGAACATGGTGCGGATAACGGCGGCAGTGTTCGTCGCGTTGGCGGTGCTGGTCGTCCCCCTCGGCCTTGCCGCGACGGCGAGCGCCGCGATGACGGAGCCAAGCCGCAACGTCGCGCCGAGTGTCATCGGCCCCGTGCCGACGGATCGGTTCGGTGGCGGGATGATGGTCGGCGTGCGGGCGGGGCAGACGACGTTTGGTGTCTTCTATGGAACGAGCGACCATCCGAACAACGTGGTGATTTTCGCGGAGGAGACGCGGATCCTCGGCGGTGCGGAGATCGTGGACGCGTCGGGCCAGCGCCTCGCGACGCGAGGCATCCCGGTTCAGACGGTCCTCGCGCAGAGCCTGAATCGGTTCATCGAATTCAACACGACGAACGCCAGTGCGGGCATCAACCTCGTCCCTGACTACACCGGGCTCGCGGTCAACATCCCGGTGAAGACGCTCAACCTGAACACGGCCGGCTGGACGCTGAGCCACATGGTCTACACGTCCGCGGGCAACGTGACGACGATCGACCTGAACGTCACCGCGACGGACATCCGGTACACATGGGTGTCGCCGCTGCACAACGGCTCGGCCGCGGTCGGGGATGGGATGCTCAACACCGTCGCGTTCGACTTTCATCTGGTCGTGACCGTGGAAGACAAGACCCTCACCCTGCCGTGGTACAAGGTCACGGTGAGCGGTCTGTCCCGTGAGATCACCGACGTCACCTTCGAAGGCAACCGGACGGTCTCCGGGCCCTCCGTCGTGATGGGCGCGAAGTACGATCACGTCATCGAAGGCTGGGACTTCGCGGACCTCGGGAACCGACTCGCCCTCGAGACCCATTTGATCTTCGGGAACTACTACCCGGACCGCACCGTGGACTTCATCCATGCCGCGTACTACCGCGATACCGCGAGCGGCGGGAACGATACCTGGCGGGAGGATGCGAGCACAGTGACGAACTTCACCGCCCCGCAGATCTACATCCGCGACCAGATCGTGTTCGACGACCACTGGACGCGTATCGGCCGCTTCGCCTGGGCATCGAACGTGACGGTCGACGGCGTCCAGGAGCGGATGCGGTTCCAAGTCCAGGGCGGGACCCGGCTTCTCGTGAGCCGCGGCGGCGCGATCTTCCAGGGCTTCGCGGTCCGGGCCGCGTTCCTGTATCCTGCGGGCCAGTCGATCATCCACGACCCGACGATGAGCGCGGAATCGTTCATGCCGACCATCGCGTCCGGTTTCAACCTGACGCCGTTCGGCATCCTGCTGATCCAGGTCGCGGTCGTCGGAGTCGCTCTCGTCCCCGCGCTGTACCTGCGCACCCGGGCGCGACGCACGCCGAAGTGAGCGGCGCGTCGTCGCCCTCTTTCTCTTTCTTTTCTTCCCCCACATGATGACTCGATCATGACGTCCACAACTTCGACACACCGGGTGAACGATGTCCGACCTCCCGATCCCGTCGCGCCCCGAACGGCCATATAGCGCGTCTCGGATACGAGGCGAGTCTGATGGCGGAAGTCTCCCCCGAGTGGACCGCAGAGCTAAAGAAGGGCTCGATCCAACTGTGCCTGCTCGCCCTCCTCGCGAAGGAGGAGAAGTACGGCTTCCAGATCCTCCGCGAACTGCGCGAGCGGTCGAACGGGTTCTTCGACCTGAAGGAGGGGACGCTGTACCCAGCGCTCCGCCGGCTCGAGGAGCGGGGGTTCGTGGAGAGCCGGTGGCAGGAGCCGGAGACCGGAATGCCGCGAAAGTACTACCGGCTCACGGACCGCGGTCGAACCGCGTTGGCGGAAGCCCTCGCGATTTGGGACGCGATGACGGCCGGCGCGGAACGCGTCCTGGAGGACGCCCGATGACGCCGCCGGAGGAGTACCTGGAACAAGTCCGACGCGCGATGTCGGGGATGGAACCGCGAGTGCGGGACGACATCCTCCTGGAGCTGAGGAGTCACATCGCCGAGTCCACCGCCGCGAACGGCGGGAACGTGAACGCATCCCTGGTCGCGGTCGGATCCGCCGAGGACGTCGGACATCACTACCGCGAACTGTACGGGTATGGCCGCTCGTACAAGATCTTGTTCGCCGCGATCGCGTTCTTCCTCGCTTTCCCTTCCGTGCCCGTCCTTGCGGTCGGGACCGAGAGCGTGTTCCCTTACGCCCTGTCGATTGTTTTTCTCGTCCTCGCGGCCGTGTGGATCTTGCGGGTGAGCGTGGCCGCAGGTTCCCGGGCGGGAATTCTCGCCGGCTTCGCGGCGATGGTCTCCCGGCTCGCGGCGTTCGCCATCGCGGCGGTCACCCTGGCCGGTGCGGAAACGACCGCGACGGGTCTGGGCCTCCTGATCGCCGTCTCTGTGATGCTCGTGCTCCTGGGATGGATCCCGGGGACCGCGAAGAAGGCGTGGTCCGCGCCGCGGGCTCAACTCTAGAGGCCGCGCCACACGCGCACGATCTCGTTGTGGTCGAACGCCATCCCGGGGACTGCGGACAGGTTCACGTGGACAATCGCCGCGGCATCGCTGCCCGCCTTCAGGCGCCCGCCCACGGCATCGAGCTCGTACACGATCGAGATGACGTGGCCCCGCGGATCTCGCCTTGGGTCGGAGAAGACGCCGACGAGCCGCTTCACGCGCGTCTCGAGGCCGGTCTCCTCGCGGACCTCGCGGACGACCGCGTCGACCGTCGTCTCGCCCAGTTCGACGAAGCCACCCGGGAGGGCGGGCATCCCCCGATACGGTTCATTCTTCCGACGGACCGCCACGAGCTTGCCGCCATGGAGGACGATCCCGTCCACCGCGACCGAAGGATGCGCCCCCGCCACCATCGGATCACTCGCGGGAGGGCATCCGGATGCCGTGCTCGTCTGCGAACCGGATGGCGTCCTCGTAGCCCGCGTCCGCATGGCGGACAACGCCCATCCCCGGATCCGTCGTGAGCACGCGCGCGATCCTGCGCTCCGCGTCCTCCGTGCCGTCGCACACGAGCAAGGCGCCTGCGTGCGTGGAATATCCGATCCCGACGCCACCCCCGTTGTGGATCGCCACCAAGTCGGCGCCCGCAGCCGTGTTCAGGAGCGCGTTCAGCAAGGGCCAGTCCGCGATCGCATCCGAGCCGTCCCGCATCCCCTCCGTCTCCCGGTACGGGGACGCCACCGAGCCGGCGTCCAGATGGTCTCGCGTGATGACGATGGGCCCGCTGAGCTCGCCCGACGCCACCATGCGGTTGATCGCCCTCCCGAACTGCGCACGCTCTCCGTAGGCGAGCCAACAGACCCGCGCGGGGAGGCCTTCCCACGGGAGGTATTTCTCCGCGAGGCGGATCCACCGAGCGAGCGATTCATCCCGCGGGAACTCGCGCAGGACGACGCTGTCCGTCTTGATGATGTCGTCCGCGTTCCCGGTCACCGCGACCCACCGGAACGGACCGCGGCCTTCGGCGAAGAGCGGGCGGATAAACAGGGGCACGAAGCCTTGGAAGGCGAAGGCCTCTTCGACGCCGGCCTCTTTCGCCTGACCGCGGATGTTGTTCCCGTAGTCGAAGACGACGCTCCCGGCCCGGAGGAAATCGAGCATCGCGCGGACATGGATCGCGATCGACTCGCGGGAGCGACGCACGTATTCCTTGGGATCCTTGGAACGCAGGGTTGTGGCCTCCGATACGGACAGGCCGCGAGGGATGTATCCTCCGAGCGGGTCGTGCGCGCTCGTCTGGTCCGTCACGATGTCCGGGCGGATCCGGCGCCGCACTAACTCGGGATGGACGTCGGCGCAGTTCCCGACCAAGCCGATCGAGAGCGGGGTCCCGCTCGCTATCGCATCGAGGGCCATCTCCAAGGCCTCGTCGAGTTCGAACACGATTCGATCGCAATATCCGTTCGACACCCGACGTCGGATTCGGGCTTCGTCGACCTCCACGTCGAGGCACACGCCTTCGTTCATCTTGATGGCGAGAGGCTGCGCGCCACCCATGCCGCCCATCCCGCCTGTCAGGACGAGTCGACCTTTCAGGGAACCGCCGAAGTGCTTTCGCGCGCACGCCGCGAACGTCTCGTACGTCCCTTGGACGATTCCTTGGGATCCGATGTACGACCAACCGCCGGCGGTCATCTGACCGTACATCGTGAGACCGAGCTTCTCGAGCTCGTAGAACGTCTCCCAGTTCGACCACTTCGGCACGAGGTGGGCGTTCGCGATGAGGACTCGCGGCGCGTCTCGATGTGTCGTGAAGACGGCGACCGGCTTTCCGCTCTGGATGATCAGCGTCTCGTCGTCGCCGAGAGTGCGGAGGACCTCGACGATCCGATGGAACGAATCCCAGTTCCGGGCCGCTT
>VBMB01000142.1 GCA_005878525.1 Methanobacteriota archaeon | reverse complement strand
GCCAGCCATTTCCTGCCCCCGAAAGCATTCCTCTTCCGTCGTCCACGACCGCTCCCTCAAAAGCCGCTCGCGAACGACGCCAAATGAAACGGCCCTGTCTATTTCAACGAATCGCTGCCTTCAGGTGACGGCGTGCCCGGAGAGATTCAGTCCCCCGCCAAACGTCTCGCGATTCCGCGGCTCTCCGAAAAACGGGCGCCGTGCACGCGCATTTCCTTGATCGCCATGTCCGAATCACCGGACTTCAGGTCCACCCCGCGAATCGCGTCGCGAAGCACGCGGATGGCGAGACCGCGTCGAAGGCCGTCGAGCGTCGTCGCCCGCACACAGTAGTCGGTCGCGAGGCCACAGATGAACAATTCGTCCACATCGAGCTCGTGCAGGGTCGACTCGAGATCCCGGCCGCGATCGGTGAAGGCCTGGAAGGCCGAATACGAATCCTGTTCCGGGTCCATTCCCTTCGACAGGATGACCGCTCCCTTCGGCATCTGCAAGTCCGGATGGAATCGGGCGCCTTTCGTGCCCTGGATGCAATGCGCCGGCCAGGCCCCGCCAAATTCCTTGAAGTGCTTCGTCTCCCGCGGATGCCAGTCTCGCGTGAACAGGACAGGCAGATGACGGCGTTCGAAGAGCGCAATGGTTCGGTTCACCCGCGGAATGATTGCGTCGCCGTCTGGCACACCGAGCGCCCCACCTGGGCAGAAGTCGTTTTGTATGTCGACGACGAGCAGCGCCGGCTTTGGTCCCACGGTCCCGGTCCCGCCATCCGGGCGATTCGCTAAAAGGTTGCGGCCCGGACGAAACGCTTGAAATCCGCGACGTAGTCCTCCCGGAACGCGAGGTCCGCGGGCAAGCGCTCAAACCATCGCGCCTCCTGCACGTCGGGACCCGGACGCGGAACGGTGGACGACGCACGCGCGACGAACTGGGCGAAGTAGCCGTGCCGCACACGGCTGCCGTCGGAAAAGGTTTGCTGGAGAATGCGCGTGAGGACGGGCTCCAGCGCGTCCAAGCCCGCCTCCTCACGCGCTTCGCGGCGCAAGCCGTCGACGGTGGTCTCCCCTTCCTCCAGACGGCCACCGGGGGTGACCCAGGCGTCGCCCCAACCGGCCGCAGCAACATGATGGATCAAGAGGACGCGACCCCGCCCGTCATGGAGAAGTCCGCCCGCAGACCAGAACGGGTCTTCCGCCGACCGAAACGCCGAGTGGTCCGGCGGGACGACGATTTTCCGTTTCTCGATCGGAACCCGTCCGAACCGGTCGAACGCATCCGCGAGTCGGTCCTTGCACACTCCGGGGCACATCGACCGTCTCAAGGATGGGAAGCTTATTTTAACTGGGGTTTTCGGTCGGTAAGTGTGAATCGGATAGCGGTATTGCCGTGAGAGCAAGTGAAGTCGCCTCAGATGCGGACGTTCTCAGGCTCTACTCCCAGTTTGAGACGGAATCCGCGGCACTGAGGGCACTCTCCGGGTAGCCAATCAGAATCGTATCCCCATAGGAGATGGTGCCATTTGGGCTGGTAGCCTGTTTGAGCGCGTAGCCAGCCAGCTGCGGGTTGTCGTACGCTGGATTTCTCCCTTCCGCGAAGATTCCGTTCCTCGCCGGTTCTAACGCGTCAAACAGCAGCGAAGTCGGACCACCAAGAGCCACAATCTTCACCTGAGTGGGGAGAACCGACTTGAAAAAATCCGTCAGCGCAACCTCTCCGACTTTCCCCACCAACCATTCGGAATTAAAGAGTACGAGGGAGGACGCGTTTACTTTTGTGGCGGCTTCAGAAAGCCCCGCGAGTTCGGTGATCTCTACGAGGGGACCCGAATATCGCGCCTTCAGGATTACCAATGTTTCACCCGCGATGCCGGATTGATCGCCGACGAAGACAATAGTCTTCTCTCCTAGCAGCGTCTGGTTCGACGCGGGCGCTTGGTGCCCGGGGAGGCCACTGAGAGCCAGCAGCACAAGGGCAATGACGATGGTAACGGACGCAACAAATGCCAACTTTGGGGTTCGGGCAGAGCGAATCTCCGTGGCGCCTCCTCCGGTGCTGGATTAGAAAGTGAGACCCGTATTTATGGGGAAGGATTCAGTTGTGGTCTTCCACTGATCAAGGCTGGCTATCCTGCATAAGGTCGAGCGGACTGTCAAGACCTGAGAACCACATATGGTAAAATGTAGCACGGCCGATACGATTCAGCCGAGCTGATCAACACCGAGTTTCGTGTGGGAAGCTTATTTAACACCGCCCCGAGTTTCCGGGCCGCGCACGGAGGGTTGGCGCTTGCCCCTCGAAGACGTTTCTGATCGAGCCAACAAGGTCTACGACACGATGAAGTCCGCCGGCATCACGTCGGAGGACAAGATGCGCGACGCGGAGGCGATCACGAAGATGTCCAAGCTCTCGAAGAATTTCGTCCTCCAAGCGCTCCAAGAATTGCAGTCGAAGGGTTACGCGAAGCGCCGGGCGCGCGAGAAGGCCGCGGGCTACTGGCTCATCAAGTGACCGGTTCGGAATCATCGGT
This sequence comes from Methanobacteriota archaeon, assembly GCA_005878525.1. GTDB lineage: Archaea > Thermoplasmatota > Thermoplasmata > RBG-16-68-12 > RBG-16-68-12 > RBG-16-68-12. The sequence continues at coordinate 18,731 of VBMB01000142.1, read as the reverse complement.
GGGGGCGGCCGAGCGCCGCGGCAACCATCATGGGCAGAATTGCGGACGCGTCCCCTTCGATCGTCACCTGCTTCGCGGTCTCCTTCACTTTGCCCCAAGAGATCCCCTCCCGTACCCGTGCCCCGCTCAGGCTGCCATCCCATTCCGGGGCCGTCGTGATGTAGACGGCGTGGTCGAGCCCCCCTCGAAACTGGTTCCACCAGATCGTGTGGTGCTTGGAAACGCCGCCTCCGATCATCAGGGCGCCCGTTTCCTTCGCCTTGAAGACGAGTTCGGCGAGGTCCGCCTCATCCCGGAACTGGTCGATCGCGAACTCCTTGTGCCCCTGCCAAAACGACCAGAGCTGATACCCGACCGCCCCGTCGAACATCGCCGGAACGATCACGGGGATACGGTTCTTCCACGCCCACCAGAGGAGCGATTGGCGGCTCCCAGTGCGCCGGCCAAGCTCCCAGAGCAATTCGCTTGTGGACGGCGCCCGGACGCCGGAATCCCACAAGTCGCGGAGCATGGGCTGGATCTTTTTCTCCAGCACGATCCCGTATGAGGCGTTCGGGATGAGCACGTTCCCGAGACGGTTCACTCCGAGGCGATGCAGGGCGACGTCGTCCAATTCGAAGTCGCCATGGTAGTACGGCTGCCACACCCGCGCGAGATCGTGATCGGCAGTGCCGCACGTCGTCACCACGACGTCGACGAGCCTTTCCTCGACGAGGGCGCGCAAGACGCCGCGGACCCCGGTGGCCATCAGGGCGGCGGGAAACGAGAGGAAGGTCGTGCACGCGGGTCGACGGAACATCGTCCGGAGAATCTCCACCCCGACGGCGATTTTCTTCGCGGTAAAACCGCCCCCGCGACCCATCGCTTCGACGAGTCGTGCGACCTCCGAAGACGGCGAGATGTCGATGTCCTCCACCTTTCGGCGCAGCAGGTCGCGCTTCGCCATCCGCGCGGAATTCAGGCGACTCGATAAAAGACTATGGCCACGTCGCGGGCCTATGGGACCAAGATCGCCTTCAGGCGCTCCCAGACCCCGAACGGGCCGCGCCATCGGAACGTGGTCCCGCAATCCTCGCACCGGCCCCATCCGTCATCCTGGAATGTGACACGCGTGGATCGACACACCCCGCACGTTCCGGATGCGGGCTTCTGGATGCCGCGCCGCCGACGCTCGTCGGCGACCTGGGCTTCGAGCCGCTGAGCCGCCTCCTCCGCGTTCCTGGCGAAGGTCAGTCCCGCCACGTAATCGCCTTTCGTGAGGACATCCCGGGCCTGCCGAAGGAGAACGCGGACTTCGGTCGCGCTGAGGTCGTACGACTCCGCTTCCTTCAAGACGGGCTCGCACGCGCCAATGATCGCCTGGGCCTTCTCGACCTGGGCTTGACGGAGCTGCATCGCCCGCTCAATCTGTCGTTGCTGACCTTTCATCGCGAGCCGCTCCGCGCGTTTGAGGAGATCTCCCGCGTGGCCGTGCTCCCCGGCGGCGATCGCGGTCTGCGCCGCCTGATGGAGATCCTCCGCCTCCCGCATGTCCGCTCCGACGTTCCGCGCAAGGCCAATGTGGTCGGCGACGAATCCGATCGATTCCTCGACCTCGCGGATCCGGCGGGTCCTCGCGTCCTCCACTCGCTGGGAGGCCTCGACGAAACTCTCCCGCGCCGCGGCAAGCCGATCCCGGTCGAGGAAGTCGCCCCCTCGCTTCCACGCGCCTTCGGCCAAGGCGATCGATGCACCGAGGTTCGCGGCCTCGCGAATCGAATCCCGCGTGAGGGCGAGCAGATCCCGCACCCGGTCCGCCTCCCGCGCGTGGGCCACCTCCGCGGCCCGGACGAGGTCCCGCAGGAAGGCATCGTCCAGGAGCTGCCCTTGGAAGAACACGTCCCGGGCGCGATCGAGGAGCGCGCGGGCCGTCGCGGTCTCCGGATCCTCCGCATTGCACGGTTCCAGGAGACCTTGCGCCGCGAGGACGGCGTACGACCAGGAAGCGCGGCGGAGCTGTTCGGTGGTGCGCTCCGCGACGCGGGACGCTTCTTGCGCCGCGGTCAGCGCGGCCTCGAATTGGCGTTCTTGGAATCTCTTGCGGGCTTGCTCCAGAAGTTCCTCGACCCGCTCGTAGTCGACATCTGCATCGCGTCCCAGCACGAGTCCAGAATCCCTCTCCGCGGTGTCCTGGGCTTCGAGTTCCATGAGGATCTCCGGGGAGCCGGGGGCGGCGGCGATGGCGGCGACGAGGTCCGATTTCCGCTTCAGCCCCAGGAGGCTCACCCGATGTCGCTCCCCGAGCTCGCGGAGCTGGCGGGGTCGAAGCCGTTCGAGGTGGTATTCCATTCGTCGGCGGTCCGCTTCCGTCAGGAGAACCTCGGCGTCCGGGCGCGAGGCGAGCGCTTCGATCAGCGAACTGCGGTTCGGGTACCGCGTCGGATCGAGCCCATGGGCTGCGGCGAGGTCGTGCAAGACCTGGTCGGGCAATGTGGAGAAGGCTTCTCGGGGGGAGGAGGGCGTCCGTCAACCTCCGGGCGAATCAATCTTCCCGACCGCGATAAACGTTGCGGGCGCCCGCTCATCCATCCGGCGGCCGATACCGCCGCAAGACTTCGATCGCCCACTGGACCTTTCGGAACTCGCGCGGATCGCCGCCTGCGTCGGGATGGAAGCGGCGGGCCCGGTCGCGGTACGCGCGCTCGATCTCGACCCGTGACGGCCAGCCACGACCGAACCGGGGCGGATGCACGCGGATGTCCTCGAATCCGAGGATGCGGAAAGCGGCCTCGATCCCTTTCGTCTGAAGATAGAACTCCCGCAGGTCGGAGAAAATCCCGCCGGATTCGTGTCCGCCTTCGATACTGTATCGTTTGTGGTCCCGCGCGATCACGGTCCCCGTGCGGTGGTCGCGTCCGCATGCGAAACAGAAGAACCGCTCCGCCACGTCCCGCCAACTGCGGATTCCTTGATGGCCTTTCGGGTCTCGGAGGCAAAGGTTATGCGCGTCCGCCGCCTTGGCGTCGATTGTGTCGTTCCGGGCCGGGCCTTCCGTGTTCAAAGACCAGGGGAAACTATCGTTCGACTACCTCCCCGAAAAGATGGTCCACCGGGAGGGACAGACGCAGCGGCTCTTCAGCCTCCTGAGGCCTATCGTCGAGGCAGGCGCCTCGAGCAACGCCTTCCTGTACGGCCCCGTGGGGACGGGGAAGACCCACACGGCGAAACGCTTCTGCTTGGACTTCAAGAAATACGCGTCGGAATCGGACCGCGCGGTCGATTGGGATCTCGTGAACTGCCGCCAGCGGATGGGGGACGACGCCGTCCTGCTCCGGCTGATCCAGCATTTCGATGCGCACTTTCCGGAACGCGGATTCTCGATCGCCGAGAAGATGGAGACCTTGCGACGGCATCTCGAGAAGCACCGGCTCCACTTCATCGTGATCTTGGACGAGGTGGACGCGCTCCTGAAGAAGAGCGGCGCCGACCTGATCTACTCCTTCGCGCGAATCGCGGAGGAGACGATCGCCTCGAAAGGCAACATCTCGATGATCCTGATTTCGCAGCGGCCGAATGCGTTGGAGTACATGGACCGCGCCGCGCTGAGCACGTTCCGCCGATCGAACGTCGTGGAGTTCCCGAAGTACGATCGAGCGGAGCTCCGGGACATCGTCGCGGGCCGCGTACAGCTCGCGATGCACCCGGGCACCGTCGGCGAGGACCTCATCGACCTGATCGCGGATATCGCGTCCGAGTTCGGGGATGCGCGGTATGCCATCGAGCTTCTCGAGAAGGCCGGCATGCTCGCGGATGAGGAGAGCTTGGAGGAGGTCGCACCGGAGCATCTCCGCGGCGCGAAGGCCCACGTCCATCCGACGGATGTCCAAGAGCGCCTCGGTCTCCTCGATGTCCCGAAGAAACTCGTGCTCTTGGCGATCGCCCGGAAGAGCCGCAAGAAAGCGTACATCACGATGGGCGATGCCGAAGAGGCATATGCCGTCGTGTGCGAAGAGTACGACGAGAAGCCGCGGGCCCACACCCAGTTCTGGAAGTACGTGCGGGATCTCGATGCGCTCGGCCTCGTCGACACGAAGTTGAGCGGCGAGGGCGTCGTCGGCAAGACGACGCTGATTTCCCTCCCGGAAATTCCGGCCAAAGTGCTCAGTGATAATCTAGAACGAAGTTTGAAGAGACGATAGCCGCTATGGAGAAACCGATGGGATGGGTGCAATCTCAGGAAGGCGAAATGGGCACGGAGGCTGAGGCACTTCGCTCGGCGATGCCCATGGAGCTCGAGAAGGGCGTCTGCTATCTCGTGAAAGAGAAGAAGCCCGAACTGAGTTTCCGTCTCTTCGAAATGCTACTCGCTCAGAAGATTCCGAGCCTGTGCATCACCCGGCAGTATCCGGACCGCGTGCGTCGCGAGCGCGGCCTGACGGACGTGCGGATCATTTGGCTCAGCCACACGCCCGGGGAGGACTATCACAACCCGACGGCGATCGGCACGCTCGCCAAGGTCATCCAGAAGTTCATCGAGGACAACAACGGCGAAGGCGCGGTCCTCCTCGACGGCTTGGAGTACTTGATCATCAACAACGGATTTCTGCAGACCCTCATGTTCGTGGAACACGTGAACGAGTTCGTCATGCAGCGACGGGCGATCATCCTGTTGCCCGTGAGCCCCGACACCCTCGAGGAGAAGGAGCTCGCCCTGCTCGAGCGGAACATGAAGGTCCTCGAGTCGCCGGCTCTGAAGACGGACCTGGAATCCCGCGAAGTGAGCCGCCTCTTGGACAATTATTGATCCGTGGCCGGCGGGCCTTCGAGTTGGCGTCCGACGATCTCGTCGACGCGCGTGAGGAACCGATCCTCTTTGCCCTTCGGGATCGTCGCGCCCGAAGCGATGTTGTGGCCTCCGCCGTTCCCGGAGACCTCGGACGCGGCTTCGCGCAGCGCCACGGCGAGGTCGAGTCCGGCCGCGATGTGCGCGCGGGTGCCGCGCGCAGAGACCTTCGTGACGCCGTCGAGGACGGAGAGCCCGAGTGTCGGTCGCTCTTGATCGAAGAAGAACAGCATTCCCGTTCCCGCGACGACGCCGGCCAGGCTTGCGTCATCGCAGTAGAAGAACTGGATGTGTTTCTTCGGGAACAGCCCCTTTGACTCGAGGGAGACGAGGTAGCCGAGGACCTTCGAGGTGTATTCGTCGAGCAACTTCTCCGCCCTCGAGAGCGCCTCGCGATCCCCGAGGCACACGGCCATCCCGAGGCCTTCCCGTCCGAGACGGTCGCAGCTGTTCACGTACGCCTCGAGGTCGTGGGCGTACATCTGGTCGGGTTCGATCCAGTATCGATCGGCCACGAGAATGTCGAGAGCTTCCGGGGCTGCGTGTTGCTCCACGAGTCGGGCGGCCAAGATCGACGTGAGCTTTCGTCGGCCGCCCGCGTCGAGATCGCGGACGCTCGCCTCGGGGTCTAGGCCCATCGCGCGAAGAAAGTCTGCGGCCACGTCGGGTCGCCCCGAGAGGCCGCGGAAGTACGGTTCGATCGAAAGCGCCAGCGCCTTTCCGAGGGGCAGGTCCCGAAGGGCGAGTCGGCGCTCCGGGACGACGACCTTGCGCTCCTTGGCTTCGTCGAACAGCGCGGCATTCACGCCGACGAAACCCCCGAGCGCCTGCTTGTCCCCGATCGCGCCGGCCATCGCCGGCCCGGCCAGATCCCAGTTCCGCTCGTCGAGGACGAGGGCAAAGAGCCACGTCGTCGTCGCGCCGCACATTTCCCGCGCCCCATCGACGCCGAAGAAGTGGGGATTCACGTGGGCAACCTTCTCGGAGTCGCGGATCGGCTTGTGGTGGTCCAAGACGACGACCGGATACGGCAAGCCTTCGAGGAGATCGAGCTGGCCGGATCCCATGTCGCTCACGACCAAGAGCTCGTTCGATTCCTCCCGGAGGCGGGCCGCGGACGTCCGATCGAGGGCGTGCGCCATGGTCGCGTGGATTCGCTTGCCCCGGCGCATCAAGGCCCGGGCCAGAATCGAGGCGGAGGTCGTGCCGTCCGGATCGTAATGGCAGAAGATGCGGACCCGGGCCGCGTCGTCGACAAGCTCGGCGGCCTTCCGGGCCCGATCGAGCAGGCCCTCGGGCGCCAGATCATCCAGGCCCTTGACCATGGGCCACCTACTTCACTTGCAGCTCCGCGAGCTTCAAGGAGAAATCCCAGTCTGCCGGCAGGACGCCGCGTGACTTGTAATATCGGGATAGCCGACGGATTCGTGCCTCGATCAACTCGAGGCCGCGCCGGTTACTCAGGTCTTTCCGATGGTCCTTGAGATGGGTCTGAAGGCTCGCCGCGCGTTTGATCAGACTGGCGAGATCTTCCGGCAACGTGAATTTCGTGCCCTTTGAAGACAGGATCTCGGTCACGCTGTGACCGGTCGCGAGATGGACGTTTGGAACGCCATAGGCGTCCCGCAGCCGCACGCCGATGGAGGCCGTCGACAAGCCCTCCTGGTGCAGGCGGACGATCGTCTCCTCGATCTCGGCCTTTTCCATCCCGACCCACTCCGGATTCGTCTTCAGGAACGGGCGGGTCGATCCGCTCTTTCCCTTGCGGTGCGCATGGATACGAGCCATCGGTTTCCTCGGGAGGGGCTGCGCATACCGCGGAATCGTATTTAAGATTGAGCCTGTGACCCTGTAGACAGCGCTACGGTTTCCGGACTACAAGGACGCCGTGGTCCGCTTGGAACGGCTCGAGGTTGCGGAAGTCGATCACCTCGGTGCCGGCCTCAGCCAACGTGCGTTTTGTCGACTCGAAGATCTTGGCGGGCGACGCGGAGATGTCGGCCGATCGCGCCTTCATCATCAGGAAACCGGTGCCGCCGGATCGCACGAGCTCGAAGTTCCGGAGGAAGATCGCTTCTTGGTCCCGTTGGGCGACGTCCTGGTACACGACGTCTACGGAGCCGAGCCGGCCTGCGTACGGTTCGGGCTTCGCGGCGTCGCCGAGAATCGGCACCAGATTTGGCCGCTTCTCCGCCAGGGCGAGAAGATCCCGAAACGACCGCGGGGAGATTTCGACCGCGGTGACGATGCCGTCCGCGCAGATGTCCGAGACATGGCTCGCGGTCGTCCCGCTTCCAGCCCCCAAGTAGAGGACGGATGACCGAAGGCGGAACGGCCATACGCGACCGCCTCGCTTCAGATATGCCGCGAGCTTGCTCCGGTTCGCGTCCCACCGGCGGAATTCTCCGTCGCTCCCTCGGACGAGGCCTTCCCCGTACACGACGGCACCGGGGACGAGATTCCGGGTGAGGAGCCACGGCCCGTCGGCATAGACGCCCTCCCATTCCGTTGAGCGCACCGGCATCGATTCCGCCACGGCGCAAACAGTATTGATTGTTTCCGAACCGCGGACTTACGGTTTCTGTCTCTTTCGCGCGGCCGGCTTTCGGGCTCGCGGGCGAGGGGCCGTTTTCGGGACGTTCGCGAGGTTGAGTCGGATGCGGGGAGAGTCGACCTCTTTCGCCGCTTGGACCAGGTTCGAGGCCGCCAATTCGGTTTGGCCCAGTTGAAGCTGGGCGACGCCGAGATTGTTGAGAGCCTCTGCGCGATCCGGGTCGGCCTCGAGCGCCTCCTGGAACATGTCGACCGCTTCGCGCGTTCGTCCCAGCACGAGGAGCGCGGCACCGTGATTGATCGCTCCCTCGATGCCCGCCGCATCGGCCGGCATCGGCAATCCGAACGCCCCGAGGGCCACCTCCGGACGCCCGGCCTTGAGGAACGAGGTACCCGCCGCGGAGCGCAAGAACGGTGCTTCGGGATGAGCGTCGGCCGCCGCCAAGAGAACGCGCGCCGCCTGCTCCTTGAAGCCCGACCGGGCGAGGAAATCTGCCTTCATCCCGAGCGCTCGAAGATCCCCGGGGCGGCCCGCGAGGTACGACTCGCACGCAGCGATCGCGCGGTCGTAATCCCCTCCCGCTCCCAAGGCTTCCGCTCTGTGCAGAAGAGCGGATCGGTCTCCCATTTGGACCGCGCGGTCGAACGACTTGGCCGCTTCGCTGAGGAATCCACCGGCGACTTGCGCCTGCCCCAGACCGACCCACGGGGCGGGTGCGTCGAGACGAATCGTGGACTCCCACAAATCCTCCGAGAGATTCGGAAAGCCGAGCCGGGTGAGCAACGCGGCCATGTGGTCCCGCCCCGCCCGCCAAGCCTCGGGATGGGCGCGTCGACGCACGTGGTCGAGGACGCGCATGCGGACGACCCCACTCCGGCCCTTCGGGTTCAGTCCCAGGGATTGGCACATCCGTTGGAGCGTCGGCCAGTCCGCATGCTCGACTTCTGCGGCCGAGGGAACGCTCACGGTGTCACCTCGCGGCAGCGCGGGCGAATCTCGCATTCCTCGCAACCCGGATCGCCCGCGAGGTGCGTCCCAAAGCATTCATAGGCACCGCGGTAGAAATCCGACTTCTCGCGCAGCGCCGTTGCCCGTCGGAGCGCGGCTTTCGCCTCTTTGAGTGCCGGATCGAGGGCGAGTGCGCGTTCGAACGATCGGATCGCCAAGGTCGATTCGAGCAACCCGAGATGGGCGAGCCCTTTCGCGTACCACAAGCCGGGAGCCTCGCGGATCCGCAGCGCGCGGTCCGCCCAGAGGACCGCCTCCCCGTGGTGCGCCTGCGCTTCGTAGAGATAGACCCGGTTCGCCATCGCGTCGACGCAATCGGGATCCAGATGCAGGGCCTCCTCAAAGCACCGCATGGCCTCGACCTCGTGACCGAGACGGAGCAAGGCCGCGCCCTTGTTGTTCCACGCCGCGGCATGCTCCGGTCGGAGTGCAAGGACTTCCTCGTAGCAGCGGATCGCTCCGGAATAGTCTTTCAACTCATGGAGGACCGCGCCTTTGTCGATCCAAGCCTCGATCGAAAGCGGGTCGAATGCCAAGAGCCGATCGTACGCTTCCGCTTCCTCCTTCAATCGACCGAGCTCGTGCAACGCGGATGCCAGGCCCATCCAGCCTTCCTTGGAATCGCCGTTGCACTTCAGCGACTGCACGAACGAGTCCAGAGCGGCCTCCTGATTCCCCGCCTTCCGAAGGACGTGACCTTTGAGAATCCAAGCCGCATCGTACTCCGGCTTGAGCTTCAGGGCGACGCCGAGCTGGCCGAGCGCGCCATCCGTGTCCCCCCGTTCGAACGCGCGTCGCGCGGCGTGCATCGCGAACTCGAGACGATCGACGCTCGGGAGAAATCGCCCCGTCGTGTCCGGGGCCAGCGTCACCCGTCCGCCTCCGACTGCACGTGCCGGGCACATGTCTCGCGCCATTTTCGGGCCAGCTCATGGTCCGGCTTCAGGGCGAGGGCGCGATCGTAGGCCTCGAGGGCATCGCGGAACCGCTCGAGCTGTTGCAAAGCGACGCCTTTCCCAGTCCACGCGTCCGCGCTCCGCGGATCCCGCTCGATCGCCTGTTCGTACCGGAGGAGACCCATCCGCGGATCCCCGCCCTCGATCGCCAGCTCCGCGAGTTGCAGGAGGACGTGCGTGTCCTCTTTCTCCGGCTCGATCGACTCGACGAACGACTGGAAATCGGCCGGGACTGAAGAGACGGGTGAATCGAGCTCCTCTTCGATCGCCTCGAACGCCTTCGCGAGGGACGGGAGATCGGTGATGGGCTCCAACGGCTCAGAGACCGTCGGCGCCGTCCCGGCCATCTGCGCAATCGCTTCGCGCGCCGCGCGCACCGCAGGATGGTCGGCCCCGAGGCGCGCGCCTTTTGCAAGGGCCTCCTCCGCTTCGTCGCGTTGACCCATAGCCGCATGGGCTCGGGCCGCTCCGGCCCAAGCCTCGATGCGCTGGGGTTCGAAGGAGGCCACCTTCTCGAAGCACTCGAGCGCTTCCGTGGGGCGATCGTGATTCAGGAGGATCTCGCCCTTCACGAGCCATGGTTCCGGGTAATTCCATCGAAGGGCGATCGCGCGGTTGTAGTATTGGATCGCCGCACCCCAACGGCCTTTCCGCTCGAGGAGCTCGCCTTTTCGGAAAAGGATGGGCGCGTTCTGCGGGTCCTTCCCGAGTGCGCGCGTGAACTGAGCCTCGGCGGCGTCCGCATCCCCGAGGTCGATGAACGTGTCCCCCAAGCCGAGGATGGCGCGCGGGTCGTCCGGAGCGATTTCGAGGATTGCATGAAAGAGGGGGACGGCTTCGTTCGGATGTCCGTCTCTCCGCAGCTGTTCCGCCTTCTGCACGACGTCTCGTGATTTCGACGGATCTAGACGGAGCGCTTCGCGCAGTGCGTCGACCGCGACGGAAAGCCGGCCAAGCCCGAAGAGGAGGTTCGCGCGCTCGTACGACGCCTGCCGGTTCCCGCGATCGACGTCGAGGATTCGAGTGTAACACTGGAGGGCCTCCTCGGGACGATCGAGGAGGACGAGGAGCTCGGCTCGGTCGAACCAGACGCTCGTCTCCTCGGGTCTCGCCCGGAGCAGGCGGTCGTAACACTCCAGGGCGGCGTCGTAGTCGCCTTCTTCGACGAACGCCTGGGCTTCTTCCCGGAGTCGGCTGGATCGTCGCTCATCCTCGAGCTCGCCGGGCGCAAGCTCCAGACGAATCGCGCGGGCCAATGCATCAGTCACTCCTTTGCACTGGGTCAGCGCCTTCTCGTCCGCAGCGGTCAACGAAGCAATGTCGGGGAACGCGGTCGCTATGACATCCGCCTGGGATGCGGACATGCCTGGAATCGCTCCGAGGAACCGCAAGACCTCCCGCCGAGCCGAGTCCTTCTCCAATTCGGCGAGTCGCTCGGTCGCCGCCCGCGCATGGGCCTCGACTGCTTCTTCCTTCGATTCGATGGCTCGTTCGCGGGCGAAGAGCAACTCCTCCTTCGAGAGGAGATCCTGCGTGCGGGATCGGACGAACGCTTCGGCGTCCGCTCGCTCTTTCTCCAAGGCGCGTCGGGTCTCTTCGAGTTCAGCCCGCTGGGATGGGTCGACGAATGCGTCCTCCGGTCCCGGTCCGGGCTCGGGTTCCGGTTCTGGCACGGGACCGGGGATGGGTTCGGGTTGGGGAAGCGGAAGGGGGGGCTCCGGCCGCGGGACCGGATTCGGCGGGACCGGCTGAGCCGAGGGCAGGGGCACGTCTTCCTCGGGTAAGTCGAGGTCTTCCAGCTCGTCGAGGGCCGGTTCGGAAGGGACTTCGGGGACGACCGGTTCCATCGAGACCTCGAGCAGCGACGGTTCGATCGGGGGTAACGCTTCCGGCGGTTCCCGGGGCGCAACTTCCGGCTTCGGCTCGACCGCCCTTGGAGGCTCAATCACCTTCGCTCGAAGCCCGTACTGGGACGCCAAGTGAGGAGGCATCCACTCGCGAGACTGCAGATAACGGCACAGGGCCGCCAGAGCGGTCCGTTCCTCAATCTTCGATGGGCTCGAACGACGCGCGTCGCGCAGGAATGTGTGAAGGACCTCCGCATCGCCCACGCTCACGACGGCCGACTCGTCCGAATCGAGGCGGAGAAGGCGCACGAGCCGAACCGCTTTGGTCGAGGAGGGTTCGCGCGCCGGCCGATGCCATTCAATCTCGGAGAGGTCCGCCCCAACGATTGCGACCTCGTTCGCGGCGGTGAGATCCAAAAGGGATGGACCGGGGAGGAGCCCGGGATTCAGCCACAGAGGGCGATCGGCCACGAGGAAATCGAGACAGGGCCCGCACAGAAAATCGCGACTCACGGCGCCGCATCGAGCGCAGCGCGAGGGGAGCACGAGCGCAACAACGACCGAGGGTCATATAAAAGCTGGGCAATGAATGATGAGGGCCCGAATTTTGTTGCGACGCCGTCTCCGAAATGGGATGGGCCGACATCTTCATTCAGCGGGAGACCGTGTCGCGGAATGGGTCTTCCCGTGGACGTCCATATGCGACGGGCCCGACGCGCGGACGACGACGTCATGTGGCGAGCCACCTTGCAGACCGTGTGGGACGACATCCCGGAAGACGAACGTGCGCAGCTGGATCGGGGCAAGTGGGAAGCCCATTTCCGGAAGAAGATCGAACCCTACATGGCGGGAGACCGAACGGAACGGTGGGTCGCCGAGACCGCGGACCACGAGTTCGTCGGGTACCTGATCCTCGGCGAGAGCGGTTTCATGACGCCGGAGGCACAGGGCTTCATCTACGACGTCTGGGTCACGCCGGAGCGACGCGGGACGGGAGTGGGGAAATTCCTCGTCGAGTGGGCGAGCGACTGGGCCCGACAGCGCGGGTATCGAAAGATCAAGCTCGAAGTGTCCGAGACGAACGCCCGGGCGCGCCACGTCTACGAGAGCCTGGGATTCCGCCCGGAACGCCGCTATATGGGGAAGCGACTCGAGTGAGTTTGCCGGACATGCTCGGAGTCGCGCAACTAACCACCAAAGGGTTAAATAACGGCGCTATCGTGTTCGGGGATGCGGGGTAGCGCAATGATTCAAGTCACCCTCACCGAAACCGCAGCGAGCAAAGTCAAGGAGCTCATCCAGCGGTCTGATCCAGAGACCGGCCAGCCATTGGGCTCCCTCGAAGACACGTATCTCCGGATGTACGTCGCGGGCGGCGGCTGCTCCGGCTTCCGCTATGGTCTCGCGCTCGACCGGAAGATCCACGAGGACGACGAGGTCGTCCAAGTCCACGGACTCAAGGTCCTCGTCGACGGCAACAGCAGGGAATACCTCGATGGCTCGAGCGTGGACTACGCGGAAAGCGTCGCGGGGAGCGGCTTCCTCGTGAGCAATCCGAACAACTGGTCGACCTGCGGATGCGGCCAGAGCTTTAACCCGAAAGGCGAGGAAGCTCCCGACCAGAACGAGTCCCATTCTGCTCACGCGCACACGCACTGAGTCGCCTGCGGTCGGCCAGCGCCTTCACCTCGGAAGGGAGATCTGCATCGCTTCCATGGCGAAGGCGTCGGAATCCGAGCAGAGACGAATGAAGGCGTCGAATTGGACGGCGTCCGAGTGACCAACAAGACCCCGAACTCGATCGTGGTGCGCCGGACCTCGAAAGGAATCGAAGTCACAGATTGTTGTCACGAAGAACAGGGGAAGTGGGCCGCCGCTCGATAACGAGTCCCCTGGCGAGCTCGGCGACGAACTTTCGGACATCCTCGGCGTTACGGCGCTCGGCCGCACGACGCACAATCGAACTACCGACGACAACCCCGTCCGCACCTGCCGCCGCAACCGCTCGGACATGATCTCCCGTTGTCACACCGAAGCCCACACCGAGGGGGAGGGACGAAACCCTGTGAAGGGCGATAATTCGATCCCGCAGGTCCTCGGGGACGTTCGAGCGTACGCCGGTGGTCCCGTACCTTGCGACGACGTACAGGAACCCGCGGGAGGCGTCCGCGATCGCTCCGGCCCTCGCGGGCGGCGTGGAGGGCGCAACGAGCTGGATCATGTCTACGCCAAGCGCTTCGAGCGCCTCTCGAATCTCGGACGACCCCTCTAGGGAAAGATCTGGGACGATGACCCCGTCGACCCCCGCGCTCGCGGCTCGTTCGGCGAACGTCGGAAGACCCATTGCGAGCACGGGGTTCATGTACGTCATGAGGACGAGCGGAATCTCCGTCTTCTGGCGAATACGCGCCGCGAGTTCGACGACGTCACGCGGACGCGTCCCCGCGTGAAGTGCGCGTTGCCCGGCATCCTGAATCTCGGGACCGTCGGCGATCGGGTCGGAGAAGGGGATGCCCAGCTCTAATATGTCCGCCCCCCCTGCTTCGCAGGCCGTTGCGAGGGATTCCGTCATCCCGAGGTCGGGATCGCCCGCCATCAAGTAGGCTATGAGGGCGGCCCGACTTTCTGCCCCGGCGTGGCGGAACGCCTTCGAGATTCGGCTCAGAGCTTCACTCCTATCGCGTCGGCTACCGTGGCCATATCCTTGTCACCTCGACCGGAGATAGTGATGACGATGACTTCGTCGCGCCTCATCTCCCGCGCCCTCTGCATCGCGACGAACACCGCGTGCGCGGGCTCGAGTGCAGGCAGGATTCCCTCATACGTCGCGAGGGCGTGAAAGCCCTCGAGAGCCTGTTCATCGGTGACCGCCACGAAGGACGCGCGCTTTGTATCCTTCAACGCGGATAGCTGCGGGCCGACGCCGGGATAGTCGAGGCCTGCGGAGATGCTGTGCGTGTCAAGCACTTGGCCGTCAGCGTCTTGCAGGACGTACGACCGTGCCCCGTGGAGGACCCCGACGCGGCCCCACGTCAGAGACGCCGAATGTTCTCCCGGGCCGGCGCCACGGCCGCCCGCCTCCGCGCCGAGCAGCTCGACTCGTTCTTCGTCGAGGAAAGTCGCGAACGTCCCCATCGCGTTGCTCCCGCCGCCGACGCAAGCGACGAGAAGGTCCGGAAGTCGACCGTTGCGCTGGAGGCTCTGCTGTCGAATCTCTCGACCGATGACGCTTTGAAAGTCTCGCACGATCGTCGGGTACGGATGCGGGCCCACGACGCTTCCGAGGAGATAGTACGTGTTCTCGACGTTCGTCACCCAATCCCGCAGAGCTTCGTTAATGGCGTCCTTCAGCGTCTGGCTGCCTTGTTCGACGCGGTGCACCGTCGCGCCGAGGAGCCTCATCCGAAATACGTTCAGGGATTGGCGTTGGATGTCGGCGGCGCCCATGTACACCTCGACGGGCAGGCCGAGGACCGCCCCGACCATCGCGGTGGCGACTCCATGCTGGCCCGCGCCGGTCTCCGCGATCAGGCGCTTCTTACCCATCCGACGGGCGAGGAGGGCTTGACCCATTACGTTGTTGAACTTGTGGGCTCCGCCATGGCAGAGGTCTTCCCGCTTCAGATAGATCTGCGCTCCGCCGATGTGGTCCGTAAGCCGTCGGGCGAAGTAGAGTGGCGTCGGGCGCCCGCCGTAGTGTCGATAGTACGATTCAAGTTCCTCCTGGAACGCTGGATCCACTTTTGCCTCGTCGTATGCGGCCTCGAGCTCGTGCAACGCGGGCATGAGCGTCTCAGGCACGTACTGCCCGCCGAATTGCCCGAAGTAACCCCTCTTCCGAACGACGTAAGCGTCAACCATGCTGCAGCTCCTGGAGTTTTCTTGCAGGCTCATCGTGACGTATGATCGACGTGCCGACCAGGACAGCGTCAGCCCCCGCGCGTAACATGGTCTCCACCTGCCCTCGCGTCTCGATCCCGCTCATCGCGATGACGGGTCGATCCTTCACCCGCTCCGCGAGAATCCGCGGAGTCGTCCCCAGGTCGATTGCCATTGTCGCGAGGTTGCGGTTGTTAATCCCGAGGATATCGGCAGACGTCTCGACCGCAGCATCCCACTCCTCAAGCGTGTGGACCTCGAGTAGGACTCCGACCTTTCGATCATGTGCCTCATCGATGAGCATTGGCATCCTCCGATGAAAGTGCCCCCGGAGTGCGAGCGTCTCGATGAGCAACAAGGCGGACGCCCCGCACAGCGCCGCGGCATCGATCTGCCTCGAGTCGACGACGATATCCTTCATGAGGACGGGGAGACCCGTGCGCGCCGCGCGCGATACGAAGTCGATATTCCCCCCGAAAATCCTGGGTTCCGCGACGACGGAGAGCCCAAGGGGATTCGCCGCGACAATCCTCTCCAGGATGGCGTCGAAATGCGCTGCTTTCTGGCTTCGCATCGTCGGCGACGCGAACTTGAGCTCCGAAACCACGTCTGAGGTCCGGGTCGGCGCGCTCAAGGCGTCCAAGAAAGAGGGACTTCGGTCCGTTTCGCCTCGCACGTCATAGTAGCCCTCCTTGAGAAGGGTCTCGGCATTGGTGACGAGGCGCTCAAGAGCGTCCATCGTCGTCCACCTTCGACAAATTTCCGCCAGTGGCCTTCACGAACGTGCGCAAGGTTTCGAACGCCCTCCCGGAGTCGAGGGCCTCCACCGCCAGGGGCAGCGCTTCCAGGAGAGATTCCACCTTTCCCGAAACGTAGATTCCGGCAGCCGCGTTCGCCAGGAGCATCTCTCGTTTCGGCCCAAGTTCTCCTCGTAGAATCCGCACGGCCTCCTTCGCCGCAGTCTCCGGTTCCGCGCCTGCCAAGTCCCTTGAGTCCGCGCGAGCGAATCCGAGGTCCGCCGGGTTCAGCACGAATTGTCGCGTCCGGCCGTCGGCGACCTCTCCGACTATCGTCGGACAGCAGAGGCAGATCTCGTCCATGCCGGCTTGGCCGTGGACCACCAGGGCATGCTCGATCCCGAGACGTGCGGACACCTTCGACATGAGAGGCACCAGGTCCGGACTGAAAACGCCGAGGAGATGGCCCTTCGCTCCCGCCGGGTTCGTCAGGGGTCCGAGGATGTTGAATACGGTGCGCACGCCGAGCTCCCTACGCGGCCCTATCACGTGCTGCATTGCGGGATGGAACTTCGGGGCGAACATGAAGCAGAGACCGTGCGCGTCAAGAATCCTCTCGACCTTCGCCGGCTCGAGGTCCACCCGGGCTCCGAGGGCCTCGAGCAAGTCCGCACTCCCGCAGGGGCTTGTGATCGCCCGGTTTCCGTGCTTCGCGACCCTCACGCCGGCCGCCGCGACGACGAACATGGCTAGCGTCGAGACGTTGAACGTGGTGACGCGAGCTCCGCCGGTCCCGCACAGATCGACAACGCGCCCGTCCGCGCGCGATCGAATTCGAACGCACCGTTCCCGCATTGCGGTTGCCATGCCCGCGATCTCATCGGGTCCCTCGCCTTTCATCCGGAGGCCCATTAGGAACGCGCCGATTTGCGCGGGAGTCGCCTGCGCGTCCATGATCTCCGCCATCGCATCGTGCGCGCGCTCGAAGCCGAGGGATGCGCCTGTCGCTAGGTCTCTGATGGCGTCCTGGATCATCGTCGGGCACCCTCCAGGAAGTTACGGAGGAGTGCCGGCCCTTCCGGTGTGAGAATTGACTCGGGATGGAATTGGACGCCCTCGATCGGATAGAGGCGGTGCCGCACGGCCATAATCTCGCCGTCGTCGGAAGTCGCGCTCAGTTCGAGCTCCTGCGGGAAAGATCCGCGGTCAATCGCGAGCGAATGGTAGCGCCCGGCCGTCATGGGATTCGGAAGACCTTCGAAGATCGTGCGGCCATCGTGTCGGACGAGACTCGTCTTCCCGTGGAGGATCCGCGCCGCATGCCCGACCTTCCCGCCGTATGCAGTCCCGATCCCTTGGTGGCCCAGGCAAACGCCTAGCGTCGGGGTCGCCGGGCTCAACTCCTCGAGGATATTTCGGCACACACCGAAGTCTCGCGCGTTTGCCGGATGGCCTGGCCCGGGAGAGAGGACGATCGCATCGGGCGCGAGCTGCCGCACCTCTTTCATCGTGATTCCGTCGTTGCGATAGACGAGCGGGTCCGCGCCGATTTCCCCAATCTCTTGGTACAAGTTGTACACGAATGAATCGTAGTTATCGATGATGAGGACCTTCATGCGGCGGCCTCACGCAACGCAGCCCGCAAACCCTCGAGCTTGTGCTCCGTCTCGAGCCACTCGCTCGCCGGATCCGAGTCCGCGACGATCCCCGCACCCGCCTGTATGTAGTACGTCGGCCCGTCGGCGAAAAGCGTCCGGATCGCAATAGCGGTATCCACGTTTCCATTTAGGGAGAGGTAGCCGACGACTCCCGCATATGGGCCGCGTGCGGTCCCTTCGAGGTCGTGGAGGATCTCCATCGCCCTCGGCTTCGGCGCGCCGCTCACGGTCCCGGCGGGGAACACCGCCGCAAGCGCGTCGAGTGCGTCAGTCCCTGGCGCGAGTTCTCCTTCCACGCGGGAAACAAGGTGCTGCACGTGGCTGTACCGCTCGACCGTCATGCACTGCGGCACCTTGACGGTCCCGAAACGGCACACCTTCCCGAGGTCGTTCCGGGCCAAGTCGAGGAGCATGTTGTGCTCCGCTCGCTCCTTCTCGTCTGCGAGTAGCTCCGCTCGGAAACGCTCCGTCTCCGGAAGGGTCGTGCCTAGCGGCCGCGTCCCCGCAATCGGGAATGTCGTCGCGGTGCGATCCTCCACACGGAGGAGCATCTCCGGGCTCGCCCCGATCACCCGTCGCATCCCAAAATCGAGGTAGTACATGTAGGGACTCGGGTTCAGTTGCCGCAGGCTTTCGTAGAAGGCGAGTGGATCCCCGGCCATCCGGCCGTATTCCCGGCGAGACAGGACGACCTGAAACGCCTCGCCCTCGTGGACCGCCGCTCTCGCCTTCCCAGCCGCATCCACGAACCGCTCTTCGTTAATCTGCCGCTTCGGAGAATCTGCGCTCAGCTCAGGGCTCGCTTCGTTTGCTTTCGGGAGGTCTTCAACCCGAGATCGGCCGTGGGCGAAGTACTCCGTCCGTTTGCGGACGTGATCCACGATCACGCCGTCGAGATAGAGCCCGAACTCGAACTCGGGGAACGGCGAGTCCGCGTGGACGGGCACGGAATCGAGATTGCGGACGAACTCATACGAGACGTATCCGACGAGGCCGCCGATGTACCGCCCCGGGACGCCCGGCGCCTCATACTTTGCGAGGATCGAACGCAGGGCGTCGAGGGGCCGATCCGTCTTGACCGTCTCGCCGTTCGATCGCAGGACGCCGGACCGGTAGGAAATGATGATCTCGGGATCGAAGCCGACGAAGGTGTGTTCCGCGAGCCGCGCGGGACCCGTGAGACTTTCGAGGATGAACGCATGAGGGTGGTCGTCCCGCGATGCCGCGAAGAGCGCATAGGGGTCGAGCCCCGAGTCGAGCAAGATGCGCT
>VBMB01000141.1 GCA_005878525.1 Methanobacteriota archaeon | reverse complement strand
GAACGGATCGAACCGGTCCAGGACCATGTAGGTCGTCGCAAATCGGAGCACGTTCCACAGGATGTTCAACGTGCGGTGCGCGTTTCGGACGCCGTCCTCCTGGAACGTGATGTCGTCCCACGGCGCGTTCACCGCGATGACGTAGAATCGCAACGAATCGGCGCCGAACTTGCTGACGACGGTCTCCGGCTCGATGACATTCCCGAGGGACTTGTGCATCTGCCGGCCGTCCGGACCGTTCACCCAGCCGTGCATGAGCACCTGGTCGTACGGGGCCCGGTCGAACGCCACGACGCCGGCCGCGAGTTGGGAGTTGAACCAACCGCGGGTCTGGTCCGGTCCCTCGACGATCCAATGCGTGCACTTCGTGCACCGCCAGATCGGGAGCGGAATGCCCCAGTAGCGCTGGCGCGAGATGCACCAATCTCGGAGGTTGCTCGTCCAGTCGAGCTGTCGCGCAGATCCCGCCCAGTCCGGGAACCATCTAACTCGCCCGACCTCCTCGACCATCTTCGGTTTGAAGTCCGTGACCTTGAGGAACCATTGGACGGTCGCACGAAAGAGGATCGGCGTCTTGCACCGCCAGCAGTGACCATACGCATGGACGATCGTCTCCTCCGCGAACAGCGCACGTGCGGTACGGAGGTCCGCGACGATCCGAGGATTCGCTTGCCTCACACTTTGGCCCGCGTACGCCCCGGCGTCATCGGTGAAATGGCCCCGGGCGTCCACGGGAGAGAATGCGGGGAGGCCCAGCTTCTGACCGAGTTCGAAGTCCTCCGGTCCGTGGCCGGGGGCCGAGTGCACGAGCCCGGTGTATTCCGCGACCACTGTTTCAGACGAGACCACCTTGTGGACCCACTCCCCTTTCACGCCTTTCTGGTACGGGAGCTTCGTCCGAAGAGGATGGAGGTAGGCGAGCCCGACCAGGTCGCTCCCCTTCTTCGTCTCGACGACGGAATATTTGGTGACACCGCCGCGGGCCATGATGTCGGCCACCGCGCTCTCCATGACCCAGATGTACTCCGGCTTCTGGCCGTGGGGAACCTGGACCTTCGCATATCGGAAGTCGGGGTGAACGGCGATCGCCAGGTTCGCGGGAAGGGTCCACGGAGTCGTCGTCCAGATCAGCAGGGACTCGTTCGGCTTGCGGGCGACACCGAACTTGACGTAGATCGAGGGATCCGTTTCATCGGCGTATTCGACTTCGGCATCCGCGAGGGCCGTCTCGCACCGCGAACACCACTGTATCGATCGCAACGCCTCGTAGATCCACTCGCGCTCTTGGGCGTGTTTCAGGGTCCACCAGGCCGCCTCGATGAACTCATTGCGGATCGTCATGTAGGGCCGGTCCCAGTCGAGCCAGATGCCGAGCGACTGGAACTGCGCGGTCATCTTCCTCAGGAGATCCGAGGCGAAGGTACGGCAGGTGTTCACGAACTTCTCGATGCCGAGCTCCTCGATCTCCTTCTTGTTTGTGATGCCGAGGGTCTTCTCGACCTGGACCTCGATGGGAAGGCCGTGCATGTCGTAGCCCGGTTGGTCCCGGACGTGGTAGCCCCGCATCCGATGGTAGCGGACCACGAGATCCTTGATCGTCTTGTTCAGGACTTGACCCAGGTGAATGGATCCGGTCGTGTATGGCGGCCCGTCGCCAAAATAGAAGTCTTCCCCATTCTGTCGCGCCGCGACCGTTTTCTGGTAGGCCTTCGTCCGGCTCCAGAATTCCTGGACTTCCCTCTCCACCTCTAGTGGAGCGTACGACTTCTCCGCCTGCTTGATCATCGCAGCCCCTTCCCGGGGAATCGGGCCCCGCGAGACTTCTTCATCGCCTCGAGAAGCGATCGACCTATCTGGCGAGCCGTATAAAAGCATACGGTCGCGGTTGCGCGCACCCGCGTCGACCGAGGCTCCCTCGGGGCCGATCAGTACGCGATTGCAGGCATCTTGCGGACAAACTCGTCGCTCGTCAATTGCCGAACCATGAACTCCGCCACATCGGCGCGGGAAATTCGGAATCCCCACCGGGGGATCCCCTCGACGGCGACCCGGTAGCGACCTTTCGGGGTTGCGTTAGTCAGTAAGACGGCCCTCACCGCGGTCCAATCCACATCCCTTGGCTGAAGTTCTACGAGCATCTTGCGATGCTCCCGGTAGACCTCAGGCAGCCACATTCGAAAGATTCGCAGGCCCAGATTCCCGAACAGGAATCCCGCCGACTCGCCCAACGCACCGGCGGCGGAGAGCGCCACGATCCGCCGAACGTGATGTCTCTCCATGGCGTCGAGGATGTGTCGAACCCCGGTTGAAAGGACGGGTGCCGGATTCCGGGCCGAGCTTCCGAGGGCGCTGAGAACGGCATCCTGGCCCGCGATCGCGCCATCGGCCGAGGCCGCGTCGAGGACATCGCCCCGCACGACCTTCACTCGGTCGTGGACAATGTGCATCCGGCCCGGATCGCGGACGAACGCGGTGACCTCGTGACCCGCCTGCACGGCTCGATCCGCAATCCATCGGCCCGTTTCACCGGTGGCTCCGAACACGACGAGGTTCACCAGGCTCGCACTCTTCCGTAATGCGGACGCCGTGGCTCATGAATGTGCTGCGATTCTCGGGACGAGAGGTCCAGAAAGGAAGGCGCGATCCGGACGCGAGGGCCGGGAGCGAGATTTGAACTCGCGTCAAGGGATCCACAGCCCCCTAGCATAACCAGGCTAGCCCATCCCGGCCGCACGCCGCCCAACCGAGGAGAGGAATATAGTATTTTGCTCGACCGGCCGCGACGGAGCACGCCGAGCCGGAGTTGTTTCACACACCCCTCGTGTCGGTGCTCAACTAGCCGCGCGACACATGATGGAGTCGAGGGAAGCCTTGTCCAAGGTAAACACGGTCCGACGCGTTCACCGGATCCGCAGAGAGGCAGAGCAACGTCTCCAGCGGTCGGGACTCGTCGTCATTCTGTTGGGCTCTTCGGGACGGGGACTTGACGAGCGACGAGATGTCGCGCATGTCCTGGCGCGTCGAGGAATCGTCGCTCTCGTGCCCGAGGACGATTTTCCCGTCGAGATCGGTCCTTCGGTGCTCGAAGTTGACGTCCTCGAACGGAGCGACATGGATCTTGTGTTCCTGAGCATCGAGTCGTGGGGCGCAGCCGCGGAGTTTGGCCAATTCTCGTCCAATCCCAAGATCGCCCCAAAGCTCCGAGTCCTGGTCCGACCGGAATACCACCCGGTCCACAGCCCTCCGGGCAGCTACCTCACCGACCTGTATCTGACCCATCTCGTCCGACATGGTCACGTCTACCCTGTGGATGGAGGACGGCAAGCGCCCGTGCCTTCGGCCAAGGCCCTCATCCCGATGCTCGTCGAACGTCATCGGGAGATCAAGGCCTTCAGACCGTTGAACATTACTAAGTAAATATATTTATACCACATAGAATATCGCTGATTCATGAAGAAGCTGGCCGACCGTGAGGAGATGGATCTCGAGGTCCTCGACCGTCTGAAAGCGTATACGGCCCTTGACAATCCGATTCGGCTGCGGGCGTTCCGGCTGATTCACGAATCTCCCGGGGTGCCGTTCAACGAAATCGCAAGGCGCATTCGGATCGAGAGCGGTTTGCTCGCGTATCACATGGGCGTCTTGAAGGCCGCCGGAGTCGTCGACGTCACCTACGAGCGGGACGGGAGGCAAGTCACTTCGTATCGGCTGGGCGCGAGGGGTGAGGAGCTCTTCTCCGAGCTGTTCCACAAGCGACCGCGGCCGACGTCGAAGGCAGGGAAGGCTGTCCTCCGTTCCGTCGTCACGCGACAAAACTAATCCGACGCAGGCCTCAGTTGTCTCGGGACTTTCCGGGTAACGCGGCGATTGAGCCTCGCACCAGGAAGAACGCGACAAGCAGGAGCACGATTCCGGTGCCCATCACGACGATCAAGACGAGGGCACTCGACGGCGCGATGAGGATGCCGATGCTCCCCGCAAACAGAAGGACCAGCCCGAGGATGCCGGCAAGGATGCTCGTCTTTCTCTTTCGTACAGCCACCTGTTCTTGTACCCGGCGACGTTCGGCCACCCTCGAGGGTTTCGGCTCCACGGTCCCTCATTCGAGCAAGCTTATTTGATGCCTCCGACGCCGGAGGATGCACAAGGGTTTTGTACGAATCTTCGGATGGTCTGACCGTCCATGGGCACCAAGCGCGATCTCGTCTCGATCCTCGACATGAAGGAAGATCTGGTGGGCCTCCTCGAACTCGCGGCGAGCATCAAGAACCGCACGAAGGCGGGGGAGCCGTACGAGCCGCTCCGGGGCAAGAGCCTCGCAATGATTTTCGAGAAGGCCTCGACCCGGACGCGGGTGTCGTTCGAGGTCGGGATGACCCAGCTCGGCGGTCACGCCCTCTTCCTGAGCCCGAACGACCTGCAAATCGGACGGGGCGAGACGATCGCCGACACCGCGCGGGTGCTGAGCCGCTATGTGGACGGCATCATGTATCGGGCGTTCCGGAGAGAGAACGTCCTCGAACTCGCCCGGAATGCGAGTGTGCCGGTGATCAACGGCCTCGATGACAAGGAACACCCCTGCCAAGTCATCGCGGATCTCTTCACGATCTTGGAGCACAGGCGCTCGTTCAAGGGGCTGAAATTCGCCTACGTCGGGGACGGCAACAACGTATGCAATTCGCTTCTCCTCGGCGCCGCAATTGTCGGCATGGACATGACCGCGGCCTGTCCCGGCGGTTACGAGCCTGACGCCGAAATCCTCGTGTCGGCGCGGCGCATCGCGAAGGGCCGCGGATCCAAGATTCACGTCGTCGATGATCCCGTTGCCGCCGTGCAACGGGCCGATGTCGTGTACACCGACGTTTGGGTCTCGATGGGCCAGGAAAAAGAGAAGGAGCAACGCGAGAAGGTGTTCCAGCCGTACCAAGTCAACTCGAAGCTCCTTGACGACGCGAAGAAGGACGCGGTCGTCATGCACTGCCTGCCGGCGCATCGCGGTCTGGAGATCACGGACGAGGTAATCGATGGGCCCCAGTCGATTGTCCTTGATCAAGCGGAAAACCGTCTGCACGCGCAGAAGGCGATCCTTTCGCGGCTCCTCGCCGGCGTCTGAAGGGCTCTCGACAACCCGTATATAGCCCCCGTCCTTTGCGGGCGAGATGCGCGGCCTCCGCGGGCGCCTCCGGATCCTCGCGGTCGCCCTAATCGTGATCGGAATCGGAACTGCGATCGTGTTCCCCGATGCCGCGCGCGCTGCGGCGACGCTTCCGATTCTAGCGCTCTTCTCCGTCTTGCGGATGGTCGCCGCGTACCTTCTGTCACTACTCTTCGCGATCTCGTACGGTCACACGGCCGCGACAAATCGCCGCGCGGCGACTGTCATGCTCCCCGTCATGGACATCCTCCAGTCCATCCCGATCCTCGGCTTCTTCCCGTTCGTCCTACTCTTCTTCGTCAACGGCCCGCTCGGCGACCCCGTCGGGATTGAAACCGCGGCCGTGTTCCTGATTTTCACGAGCATGGCTTGGAACATGGCCTTCGGCGTCTACGAATCAATCACGACGCTTCCTCAGGATCTTGACCAAGCGGCGCGCGGCTTCGGCCTTCACGGCTGGCTGCGATTCCGTCTCCTTGCGTTCCCCGCGATGGTCCCGAAACTCGTCTACAACTCGATTTTGTCGTGGACAAACGGTTGGTTCTTCCTCGTCGCGAGCGAAATCATCACGACGCCTCGAGCGAGCTACATCCGACCAGGGCTCGGCTCCTTCATCTATCTCGCTGGGCAGCGAGGGGACCTCGGTGGAATCGCAATCGGAATCGCCGCCCTCGCCACCGTTGTCCTCCTACTGGATATCTTCCTTTGGCGCCCAACGAGCGTCTGGTCCGAGCGGTTCCGGATCGAGACGACAGCCGCTGGAGAACGTCCGTCCTTGCACGTTCCGAGCCCATATGAACGCCTACGGTGGCTGCCTCGCTTCCCCCGCCTCCGCCGGGAAGTCGCGCGGAGGATACAACCACTCTTAGATGGCTACGCCCGATCCTCTTCGAAACTGGACCGCGTGTACAGCAGCCATCGACGCGTCATTCGGGCAGTCCGACGAGCCGACATCGGCATGTTCGTAGTCATCTTCGTCATCGTCGTGGCGACGGGACTAATCGGGCTGGTCGGCTTCTTCCAGCGACCTTTACCGCCGGGAGCGAGGGACCTGCCAATCGCGGCGGCCTTTTCGTTCTCAAGGCTCCTCTTAGCCTATCTGACGGCCCTCGCCTGGACCATCCCCGCCGCCGCGTGGTTGGGGCGGAGTAAGTGGGCCGCGCGCTTCGTGACTCCCGCGTTCGAGATATCGGCTTCGATCCCCGCCACGGCTCTCCAACCCCTCATCATCGGGTTCGCCGTCGTGGTCACGATGGGCGGCTACTTCGCCGGAGAGATCGGGGCGTACCTCGTATCGCTGTTCGCGATGCAGTGGTATCTGTTGTTCAATCTGATTGCAGGGGTGCGGTCAATCCCAGGGGACCTAGACGAGGCTGCTCGCGGGTTCGGGTTACGGGGTCGAACCTACTGGCGTCGACTTCTGCTGCCCGCGCTCGTACCCTCCCTCGCCACCGGGAGCATCACGGCGTGGGGGGCCGGGTGGAACGCCCTCATCGTGGCGGAGTATCTTCAGTTCGGCCAATCGGTCTTTTCGGTGACCGGCCTCGGGGCATCCTTGTATGGGGCGACCGTCGTGACCGGCGACTATGCCATGGGCTACCTCACGGTCCTCACGATGACGGCTGTCGTCCTGATACTAAACAAACTCCTCTGGCGCCCGATATACAAGCGTGCGGCGGTGAAGTACAGGATGGAGGTCTGATGGGCGACGCCCAACCCCTTTTGCAGGTGAAGGACGTCTCGAAGTCGTACTTCGACAACGGGAAGGAGTTCAAGATCCTTGACCGGATACGCTTCGAACTTGCGGAGCACGACTTCGTCTGCGTCGTCGGTCCGTCGGGCTGCGGGAAATCGACGCTCCTGCGAATCATTGTCGGCCTTGACACGCCCACCTCCGGGGAGGTCCTGTTCGAGGGACATCCGATCCGCGCAGACAATCCGCAGGTCGCGATGGTCTTCCAGTCCTTTGCCCTGTTCCCGTGGCTGACGGTCGCCCAGAACGTCGAGCTCGGGTTAGAAGCCCTGCACGAAGACCCCGCGAAACGCCGGGCCGTTGCGAAGAAATTCATCGACGCGGTTGGTTTGACCGGGTTCGAGAATGCATACCCTCGCGAGCTCAGTGGGGGCATGAAGCAGCGGGTTGGCATCGCACGGGCCCTCGCGATTGAGCCGCTCCTTCTGTGCATGGATGAGCCGTTCTCGTCGCTTGACGCGCTGACCGCCCAGAACCTGCGGGACGAAATCCTTCAGTTATGGTCGAATCCTGACCTACCACCGGAGGCGGTGCTCATGGTGACGCATAGCATCGAGGAAGCGGTGTACTTGGCGGACCGCGTGATCGTGCTGTCGAGCCGACCGGGGCGCATGGTCGCCGAACTGGAGATCGATTTGCCGCGACCCCGAAACCGGAAGGACCCCGAGTTTTACGGTTGGGTCGACGAAATCTACTCGCTGATCGTGTGAGGGGCGCAGGTGAAGTGTCAAATATCGGGGACGGCGTTGGACGGGAGACCCCTGTGACGGACTTTCGCTCGATGTCGAAGGTTTCCGTGGGTCAGATTCTCGGACTCGTGGAGGCGGTCGATGAGGTCGGCGGCGTGGCCGACGCCGCGACGATCGCTCGGGAAGTCGACATGGACATCGACCGTTTAGGCCCGATTCTCGGCGCGGCCGAATTCCTCGGCCTCGTGACGGTGGAAGACGGGGACATCCGGATCACCGATCTGAGCCGCAAACTCCTCATGGCGAGCGTGCGCGAGCGCAAGAAGATCATCCGGGAGATCATCGACGACCTGCCAACGTTCCGCCTCGTGATGGACATGGCGCGGAACGCGGGCACCCCGCTCGGACGCCAGGAAGTGGTCCAGGCCCTAGCCGATCGTGTCGGAAGCCACCAAGCGGAGGACGTCTTCAAGGCCCTCGTCTATTGGGGCCGCTACGCGGAACTGGTGCGGTACGACAGCGAGTCCGAGCAGCTCACGGTGCGTGTGGCACCGACGTGACGGACCGAAGGTCGATTCCCACCGCGGTCCTACTGGGACCAGGTCACGCCCGTCGTGAAGGTTGGTGGAAGCACCGCGAAATCCATGCAATAGTTGTAGTTGTGATTCGGCCTCAGGTTGCCCGCCGTCTGGGAAATCGTCACGGAGCCCCCTCCCTGCGCAAGTGAGACCGGCTCGTTCCCGTTGCTACTCGTCGTGCCGCATGTCGCACTGAGCGTGGCGGCCGTGTCAATCAAATAGATGTCCAAGATACTCACGGGTGGAGTCGGGCTGAACGCCGAGTACGTCACCGCTCCGGAGACCCCCGTGGCGACGCTCATCGCCGGATTCGTCGAACAGGCAAACACGATCGTGGATGCGCCTAACGTCGCCGTCAGCGAGGAGCAAGCTGTCGTCAGCTTCTGGGTCGGTGCCGTGTAGCTGAAGGAATGCGAGAAGAGCACCACCGCGGCGGTGACGCCCATCGCGACCACGATGACGACCAACCCGATCGCGATCTTGAGTCCGCGTGTGAGAGACTTCCTCCCGATCGGGCGACGGCCTGGCACCGCCCTCCGAATGCTCTCCAGCTTGGTCCACAGTTCATCGACGCTCGTGTCGGCCTCGTACTCCTCCCAGTCATCCTCCATCTGCTTCACCCCACTCGGCTTCGTTACCCGTTGCTTTGGAGCGCCCCTTCCGTCCGCTGGAATCGGCAAACGACTCCGCCCCGGCAGCCCGGGGCCCTCCTCAGCGAGACGCCCTTAGCCGCCGATGTCGGAAATAAACGGTATGTGTACACATGGCGCACAGGCAATCGACGACCTCGGAGGTCAATCCCAACGAGAATCGATTTTTCGGTCGACCCGGCGCCATGCCCGACCGGACGCTCGATCGTTATCCGGTCGCGCCGAAGAACTGCCGCAAGACGGGATGCATCTCCATCATCTGCTCCCGCCCGATCGCCTCGTACAGCTGAATCATGATGCCGACGGAGAGTAAGACGCCGGTGCCAGAGGCGTTCCCGACGGTGCCGATCATATCGGCGCCCGCCGCCAGGGCGCCCACCGAAGCCCCGGAAATCACCGCCACCACCGGGATGTACCGGTCGAGTACCCGCCGCAGGATCCGGGGATCCCGTCGGAATCCGGGGATCTGCATCCCGCTGGACTCGATCTGCCGGGCGACGTCCTCCGGCCCCATGTTCGTGGTCATGATCCAGAACTTGGCGAACATGACCGAGCCGCCGATGAAAACCGCCAGGAAGACGAGGATGTGCACGAAGACCTGCCAATACTGGAGGCCGCGCAGGTAGACGTCGTACCGACTCGGATTGAAGAGCGGCAAGAGCCAGTCTTGGACCCCATTCACGTTCGAGAAATAGTACGCGAGGCCGCCGATGGGCGTCGTCCGTTGGATCTGGCCCGCCGTCACCCGAATGTCCGTCGGGTCCGGATACGCGCCGATCCAAGAGGCGTGGCCGACGAGCGGCCACTCGGGATGCTGCCAGAACAGGAGGGAGAACATGCTCACATTCGCCAGAACCGCCGCCACCAGGATTACGGGGATGTTCGACGCGTACATGAGGCGGATCGGATAGCGGCCGCGAGCGCCCCGTGCCATGCCGTGGGCGAGGGGGAGCTCGATGCGAGTCGACTCGACATATGCGACGATCAGGAAGATGGCGACTGTGCCAATCAGCGCGATCAGCGGATTCGGCGGCTGGACCATGATCTGCTCGATTCCACCGCTGGCGAGTTGGCTTCCGGAATAGTGTTGGAGATAGTACACGGTCTTCGGAATCGTGCCAGCGGGCACCGCCCCACCGGCCTGAGAGGGCTCCCAGTTGAACGTCCCGGTGAAGATCTGCTGGGCGACCCCGCCCGCGATGAAGAGGGAAATCCCGGACCCGATCCCCCATTTCGAGACGACCTCGTCCATGAGGAACACGAGATACGATCCGGCGAAGAGTTGGATCACAATCAGGATCTGGGCCAGGAACGTCCCGTGACCCGCGGAGATGAGCCCGAACAGGAACGAGCCGTTCAGCGCGCCCACGAATCCGGTGGCCGGGGTGAGGAAGCCGAAGACCTGCGGGATCGCCTCGACGAAGATCATCAGGATGACCAGGAACTTCTGGGTCCCCTGGTACACGCTCTTGTCTTCGTCGTCTTGGAGGTCCAGGTTGATGATCTTCGCGCCGGCAAACAGCTGCATGATGATCGACGCCGTGACGATCGGCCCGATCCCGAGGTGCATGAGCGAGCCCTGGGCCCCCGCGAGGATGGCCCGGAGGCTCGAGAAGAAGTCGATGACGTTGGCGCGGTCCAGGCCGTAGATGAAGATGTTTGTCATGGCGAAGTAAAGGACCAGGATCGCGAGGACCCAGAACATCTTCGTCCGGAAGTGCACGTGGCCTTCCGGTCGAGTGACCGCCGGCAGGCGGTCCGTGAGCGGTTTCAGAGCGTACAGACGGCTTTTCTTCTTCTCTTCGAGGGGCATCGGCCTACTTCCCGGCGTCCCCTGGGAGGACGACCTCGCCGCCAGCGCCGGAGACCTTCGCGACGGCCGCCGGAGAGGCCTTCGCGACGGTGATCCGCATTGCCATCGTTACACGACCAGACCCTAATAGCTTGTCGATTCCCGCGGCCGTCAAGTCAACGTCGATTCGAGAATTGTCCTTCTTCGCGTGTCCCGCGGCCTCGAACTCGCCGATCCGATGTGCGAGGTCTTCGAGGTCGATCGAGTTCGTTTCGCGGGGTTGCGCATGCCGGGTGAACCCGTGCCGCCCGAAATGTTCCGGGTCGTACTTGATCATCCACTTGAATTTGTGTTTGTGAAGGCCGGCCATCCCGGTGCCCCCGCGACCGCCGGCGCCGCGGCCGTGCTTCTTGCCGCGCCCGTGGGTTCGGCTGCCGCGCAACTTGCGCGTCCTAGAGACCATCTTTGCCCTCCTCGAGGAGCATCCGCACGAGGAGCGAGTTGATCGCGCCTCCGCGGTATCCGAGGTCCCCTCCGTCGTGGAATCCGCGCTTGATCCCGCGATACCCTTTCCGCGGCGGCGGCAATCGGAGGACGGGCCGGAGCTCGCGCACATCGGCGAGGGTCGCCTCGCCTTTCGTGATCGCTTGGCTCAGGTCCCAGATCGACTTGTACTTGCTGTGGCCCTTCACGAACGAATCGTCGATCGGCTTGTCGCCGACCTGGCGGCCTCGCTTCAGGAGGAGCTTGGCGAGGACTTCTGGGTCGACTTCGCCCCAGGTGACGTGGTCCTTCACGAGCTGGAGCATGCCTCGGAACGTGGGGTCCTCCGGTACGATCGAGCAATGGTTCTGGCGGGTCAGGTGCAGCATGCGGAGCGTGTCCTTCACGTCCCTTCGGAGATCGCCTTTCCCTCGGATCCGCAGGACGGCGAAGCTCATTCCTCCGGGGCCTCCTCGTCCTTCGGGTCCGCCGCCGGCTCTTCCGTGAGGGCCTCTCCCTCGACTTCGATTTCCTCCGGGAGCTCGCCCGGCGGCGCTGATTCGGCGACGACCGGCGGAGCCTCGACCTTCCGAGTGAAGACCTGCTCCGCGCCCGCCTTGATCTTGAGGCGCTCCGTCTGCTCGGACCGGACCTTGACCTGACCGGTCTGCCGCAGCGCCGCGAACGTCGCCAGCGCGTAGTTCACGGTCGTCTTTGTGTGGCCCTTCGTGAAGCCCCATGCATCCGTGATCCCGGCGAGGCGCAGGACGCTCTTCGCGATATCGCCCACGGCGAGGCCGACCCCTTGCGGCGCGGGCTTCAGCACGACTTCGACGGAACCGCTGCGTCCCATCACCTTGAACGGGAGGGTATGGGCACGGCCGCAGCCGCATTCCCAGGAGCCGCAGCCTCGTTTGATCTCGATCATGTTGAGCTTCGCGTTGTCGATCGCCCGCCGGATCGACGGACCGACCTCGCGGCCGCGCGCACGACCGAGGCCGGCGAAGCCGTCCTTATTGCCAACGATGCACGTGATCACGAAGTTCACGCGACGACCGGAGTCGGTCATCCGCTGCACCATGTTGACGTCGAGGACCTCGTCCTCGGTCTCGGGGAGGAGGACGTCCACGATTTCCGGCTCGCGGATCGGCAGGCCCGTTCGAATCGCGTCCCCGAGCGTCGTGAGCTCGCCGGCGAGGACCAGCCGCCCGAGCTTCGTCTTCGGCGCCCACTCGCTCAGGTTCCTCTCCGGCCTCGCGGCGCGCGCCTCCCGCCTCCGGCCGCGGCCGCCCCGTCGCTGCGGCATCAGGGGGCCTCCAGTTTTGTCTTCACCGCGTCGAACTGGGTCGGGATCGATTCCCCGATGTGGGCGCCCCGGATCCGCTCTTTCGAGGGCAAGACCTCCGGGCTGTGTGGCACGGATACGCCGGAATCGAGGAGGCCTTGGAGGGCCGCGAAGAGGCGGCCGCCTTTCGAGGGCCGTTGCAACCCCAGGTCGAGGATGGCCTCGGTCACGCCTTTGGCGGACGCGCGCTTCCCGGCAAGATAGCCGGTCAAGTAGGCGGCAGGCAGATTGCCCGTGCCCGCGGCCCACCCGCGCTCCTTCAGCTCGAGGGACTGCGCGGTCGCGACGACCCGATCTCCCGCGGCGTCCGCAACGATGAACTGCACGATCGTTTGGTTGAGAGTCTTCCGGACGACGACGCGGGGCTTCCCGCTACGAAGCAGCTTCGACCTGGCCCGATAGTCCGTCCGGCCTTCGCGGCGCCGACGGAACGGAACGCGGTAGTGGGGTCCTTGCTTCACTTCGGTGCCTCCTTGATTGCGCCGGCCGCGCGCAACTGCTGGTCCAAGTGGGACTTCGATTTGAACATGCCGCCCTTGGCCTGACGGTAGAACCGCCGGTAAATCGCTGTGTCAATCCGGCCCTGGTCTCGGAGTTCCCGGAGGTGACGGCGCATGCCGCGGATGATCTGGATCCAGCGGGTCTTCTGAGGAGTCCTCGCGTTCAGTCCGCCCTTGCGGCTCCCCGGCCCCCGCCGGCGGCCTTTCGCCCGCTGCGCGGCGCGCTCGCGGGCTCGCCCGCGGGAAACGCCTTGGACCGGCCTCTTCTGGATGATGTTCTTGCGGATGAGATTGCGAATCCCGTCGCGGGTGATCGCGTCGAGGATGTCGTCTTGGACCTTCGGGTCGGTCGTGATCCAGACCCGGTTGACGCCGATGCCCAGCAGGGACGCTGCGAGGCGTCTCTGATAATCGAACCTCACTCCGTCACCATCCGGTTCAGGACTCGGAGGCCCTTCTCGTCACACGCCTTCTCGATCATCTCGCGCTTGCGGCTGCCGACCGCGTGCGCGATCCGGACCGCCTGCTTCGCGGCGTCCAGGCCATCGAGTTGTCGTTCGTTGTGCACAAGGACCTCCTGGAAACCGCTCGGGTGAAGGCCGCGAACCGCGCGCGGGCCTCGATACCCGATCGACGGGAGGTTCCATCGATAGCCGAAATGGCGACGGAGCTTCGACTGGCCGCCTTGGGGCTTGCGCCACTCGTCTCCGAACTTTCGGTACCGGAACCACTCCTGGCGGCGGAACTTGGGGCGCGCCGCGTTCTTGGCAAATCGCAGGGCAAGGAGCTTTTTCATGTGAGGTTCGAGCTTCGGCTTCGCCCGAGGCTCGTGGACTTCTTCTTTGGCCTCCTCTTCGGCCTCCTCCTTCTTTCCCTTCTTCTCTTTCGGAGGCTTCGGTTGCTCCTTGGGCTTCTCTTTGGCCTTCTTCTCCGCCTTCGGGGGCGCGGGCTCTTCTTCCTCCGGCGCGGCCTCCTTCACGGCCCTTTTCTCGACGAATGTGCGGAGACGTTGGCGGAGATCGTCGACCTTTCCTTCCTGACTCAGGCCGTAGCGCTCGCTCCAGGCGAGGAGTTCGGCCTTCTTCGCCGTGCGGATCTCGCCGGCCGTCGGAAGCGCCTGCTCGGGCTCCGGCACCTCCGGGACGGCGGTCTTCTTGGCCTTCTTCGCCGCCTTCGCTTCCGCTTTCGGCTCCTTCTCTTCGGCCATCTCAGGCCTCCCCCGCCTTCCTCGTGATGTAGATTCCGTCCTGGAAGATGCGCGGATCGAATCCTCGAATGCGGGTGGCCTGCTCGATGTTGGCGGCCGTCTGACCGACCGCTTCGACGTCCGGGCCCGTGAGGAGAACTTGGTCGCCATTCACCTCGACTTTCGTTTCCCCGAGGATCCTCGTCTTTCGGGGGAACTTCTCTCCGAGGAAATTTTCGATGATGAACTCAGAGCCCTTCACGGTGGCCTTCAACGGGAAGTGGCTGTAGACGATCTTCATCTCGTACGTGAAGCCCTCTCGGACCCCGACGACCATGTTCCGCAGGTGGGCCGCGAAGGTGCCGACGAGAGCCGCCTCCTTGCGTCGCGGGAACTCGCAGCGAACGGTCGCTTGTCGGGCTTTCACATCGATGCGCAGCCGCGGATGGAAAAGACGTCGCCGAAGGGTATGACCGCCCCCGGTCACGACGACGAAGTCGCCGTCGACCCGGAGCTGGACTCCGTCCGGAATCTCGACGGCCTCTTCCAGCAACCCCGCGACCGGCATCTCGTCACCTCAGTACACGTACGCGATGAGCTTGCCGCCCACGCCGATCTGTTTCGCCTTCGTCTGCGAGATCACGCCTTCCGTGGTCGTCAGAATCAGGACGCCGAAGTCCTGGGCCGGGAGGTAGCGGGCCTCCCACTTTTCGAGTTCCGTTCGCTTGACGGCGAACCGCGGTTTGATCACGCCACAATTGTTGATGCTGCCGACCAGGGCCACGCGGTACAGATTCCCGCGGCCGTCCTCGATCAGCTCGAACGACCGGATGTACTCGCTCTCTTGCATCACCTTGAGCACGCGACCGATCAGCTTCGACGCGGGGCGGATCACGCAGTCCGTCTTGCCGGCCGCCTCGGCGTTCCGCATCGTCACCATGGCGTCGTTGAGAGCGTCTTGCAACATGGTGTCACCTCAGCTGTACTTCCGGAAGCCGAGCTCGTAGGCAATCTCGCGGAAGCATTGCCGGCAGACGTGGAGGCCGTATCGACGCACGATGCCGCGCTTGCGGCCGCAACGCAGGCACCCTCGCTTACGGCCGAAGTCTTTCGTCCGCCTCACACGACCACCTCGACCTTGAAGCGATCCTTCATGAACTGCATGCCCTCGTCCCGGGTGACCCGATGTCGCCGCGGGATCCGCCGGGACTTGTTCGAGCGTCGGGCGACGCGCCACCCGGGCCGCTGCAGGCTCACGCTGACGTCCATCCCGAACACGCCGATCTCCGGATCGTACTTCATCCCCTGGAAATCCGTGTAGTCTTGAATCCCGAACGAGAAGTTCCCCCTCGTGTCGAAACTGTAGCCCGGAAGGCGATTGTTCCGGATCGAGAGCGCTTCCGTCAGGAACGCCTCGGCGGGGCCGCCGCGCAACGTGACGCGGGTCCCGATCGGCATGTTCCGACGGACGCCCCAATCCCGGATCGCCTGATGACTGAGGGTCTGCACCGACTTCTGTTTCGTGACCAGCTCGAGGACCTTCTGCGCCTTCACGAGTTTCTCTCCCGCCTCGCCGACGCCGACGTTGACCACGACCTTCTCGATCCGGATGTCGCGCATGCCCGCCATGGTCCCCCCTACAGCGCCGACACCTCGGGCGTCTTGATCGACGGGGCTTCTTTGCCGACGACGAAGACCTTGCCAGCGTCCGTCGAGAAGCCCTCGGTGAATGTGACGATGTTCGCTCGCGGGTTCCGGGTGCGCTGGACCTCGAGCACGTGCGCGATCTCGCCGACGTGTTGGCCGCCCGTCACGAGCACCGGCGCCCCCTTGCCGAGCTCGTAGTGCTCGACGACCTTCTGGTCCGGGACGTGGACCTTCAGCGTCGCTCCGGTCTTGTATGCGTCCTTCTCGAGGAGGACGTTCCGCCCGTCGTGGAGATTCAGCTGCGTCTTGCCGCGGCGGACCGTCGTCTTGTCCTCGACGCGGCACAGCTTCCAGTTCGCGTCCGCCTCCTCGATCGGCACGAGGGCCATTTTGCCGCGCGTGTTGACGAGCATCCGGTAATGCGCCTTCGTCACCGCGAAGGAGAGGACGTCCATCAGGCCGACCGGAAACTTCGGATCCGTGATGGCGCGGCCGTCGACGAGGACGCCGCGGTCGTTAAGGATGTGCCGCGCCTCCCGCGCGGTCGCGCACACCTTCAGCATGTCTCTCAGGATCAGGCCGATGGGGACGCTCGCATCGATCGGGTGCGGTCCCGGCGACGGCTTCACGACCCAGAAATCCGTCTTTCGCGGAATCGTCCAGCTCCGGGGAGCCGGCAACCGCTTCAGGTGCTTCTTCACGATCGACTCACTCCTCGAACTTGCGCCGCCGCCACGGATCCGTGTCGTCCATCCGGACGATCAGGAGGTTCGACGCGTGCAGCGGCCGGGCCACTTTCTTCTCATCCACTTTCTCGATCGTAATCCCCTCGATGACGACCGTGCTGTGGACGCGGTCGACGGAGACGACCTTTCCTTCCTTGCCGCGGAAGCCGCCTCGCATGATGCGGACCGTGTCGCCCTTCCGGACCGGAAGGGCGCGCGGGAGATGGACCTTCGACTTGTCGCGGATCTCCGGCGCGAGGTGGGACGATGCCATGATGCGCTTCGTGTGGAGCGGCGCGTTCGCCGCCCGCTTCCGTTGGGTCCGGGGTTTCGTGCTCGTCATTCGGAATCCTCACACGATCATGCTCGCCGTCGCGGCGACTCGCGGCCACCGTTCCGCGGCCTCGCGAGCGACGGGGCCTTTAATGTCCGAGCCCTTGACCTCGCCTTCCGGGGTCACAATCACACACGCGTTGTCCTCGAACTGGACCATCATGCCTTCCGGCCGTCGAAACGGTCGGCGCTGGCGAACGACGACGGCGTTCATCACTTGCTTGCGCGTCTCGGGTGTCCCTTTCTTGACCGTGACGACGAGGAGGTCCGCGATCCCGGCGCTGGACAGCCGATTGCGGACCCCGCGATACCCCTTGACCTCGATGATCTCGACGATCTTCGCGCCCGTGTTGTCGATGCAATCGAGGCGCGCCCCCTTCGGCAAGCCACGCGTCTGCCGTCCGGGAAGGCCCTTCATCCGGCGACCCCCTGGTTGTGAATCGCGACAAAATGCACCGTCTTCCCCAGCGGCCGGCATTCCATGGCGAGGACGCGATGGCCGATCTGGAGCCCGAGGCATGGCGGCGCGTGGACGTTCATGCGGTGCGTCCGCTTCTCGTAGCGCTGGTATTTCCGAATGAACCGCAGGGACTGGCGCTCGATGACGACCGTGTTCTGCATAGCGGTCGACACGACGACGCCTTCAAGGGTTTGACCGCGAACGGACAGTCGACCGTGGAACGGGCACTTCAGATCTGTGCACGACTTCTCCGGCACGGGGACATCGATCCCGACGTCTCTCGCGGCAGAGCTGGTCGGTTTCGCCGCTGCGGCCGTCGTGGCCGGTTTCTTTTGCGCTTTCTTCCCTGCCATTCGATTCACCGGGCCTTCTTCACGCGATCTTCGGGTCGAAAGCGAATCTCATCTCCATCGACTTCGAACCCACCGGGGACTTCGAAACGGAAGCGGCTGCCGTGCTTCGGGATCCGCTTTTCTTCGCCTTGGACGTCGACCACGAGCATGTTGCGGGTCTCATCGACGACGCGTCCGCGGACATGCTCCTGGCTCGGGTCGGTCGCGTCGACGACCTCCACCCGCAGCCCGATCAACTCGTGCTTCCGGAGGTTCGCCATTACGTCTTCTCCCCCGACGGAGCGGCCTTCGCGGGAACGGCTTTCCCCGGGACCGCGGCCGCTCCCGCGAGTTCTTCCTCGCGCATGATCGTGAGGATGCGGGCGATGTTCTTCCGGAGCGCCCGGATCTTCCCCGGGTTCGGCGGTGCGCCGCCCATCGCGGCCACGCCTCGCTCGTGCATCAGCTCGTCCCGAAGCTCCGTGAGCTTCTTCGCGATCGTCTCCGCGTCCATCGCGCGGATCTCCTTCGTCCGGAGCAATGGCATTACGTCTCGTCGCCTCCTCCCGTTTCCACGTCGGCGTCGACGCCGAGCTCGCTCACCTGCTTGGCGACCTTCTTCAGCCGCTTGGTCGCGACCTTGCTCTTCTTGATCTTCTTTGTCGGATCGGGCTCTTCGGGGACGATGAGAGGTTCGGGCTCTTCGACCGACTCTCCCTCCACCCCGGGTCCGCCAACGGCCGCCATCTCGACCATCGGCTCAGGCGCGGGAATCGGTTCCGCCGCAGCCGCGGCCGCCGCGGCGGCGAGGTATTCGGGGGTCGGCTTCCTGATCTCGATCTCGTCGGGCAGCTTCGCCCGCGGGTCCATGATCTCGACCGTCACGCCGATGACGCCCGGCTTCAGTTTCGCGGACGCGAACCCGAGGCCCATCCAGAGGTTCCGAGGCTCGCCGCAGTACTTGATGTGGCCCGCCTTGAACTTCTCCGTGCGATGCCGCTGCCCGGTGAGCTTGCCCGCGATCACGACGAGGCAACCCTTCGCGCCGGCCTCCATGATCCGCCGCACGGTCGAGTGGCCTGCCCGTCGGAAATGCCACCCTCGTTCGAGGGCGTTAGCGAGCTTCTCGGCCATGATCTGCGCGTTCAGCGCAGGGCTGGCGACTTCTTGCACCTCGATCTGCGGGTTGTCGAACCGGAACTTTTGCTCGACCGCTTCCGTGAGGGCCTTGATCGCGCCGCCTTTCCGGCCGATCACGAGCCCCGGACGTTCCGCGAGGAGTGTGACCCGCGTCCCCATCGGCGTCCGTTGAATGTCGAGCCCGCCGAAGCCGGCGCGCCGAGTCTCATTCATCAGGTATTCCTTCAGGAGGACGCGACGGAGGTTCTCCACGATGATCCGCTTGTCCTTTCGGTTGACCTTCGCTTCCGCCGGCATCTCACGTCACCTCTTCCAAGACAATCTCGAGGTTCACGGTGTCCTGGTTCCACGGACCGCTGCGGCCGTACGCCCGAGGACGGAAGCCTTTCGTCGTCGCGCCCTTATGAGCGTTGATCACGCGGATGATCATCGCATCGGGATCCTCTTTCCCGGTGAACTCCGCGTTCGCGACCGCGCTCTCGAGGATCTTGAGGAACGCCTTCGCTGCCTTCACCGGATAGCGGGCCGGCCCGATACCCGACTTGTGCGCGACCCACCGGTTGTACTTCTTCATCGGCACGGGCTGCTTCAGTGCGATGACCTTCTCGAGGTATTCGCGGGCGTGGTCGACCGTCTTGCCGCGGAGCTGGCGGGCGAGCTCGACGGATTTCTTCCATGCAAGCGGGAGCTCCCGGCCGTATGCTCGGGCCATCGTCTCGATCTTGTATTCGACCGTGTACCCGAACTTCGTCATCCGACCCCTCACTTGAGCGGCATGAATTTCGACGATCGCGTGGCGCCGACGCCCGGTCCGCTGTGCGTGACCGGCTTGCGCGTCATCGCGAACTCGCCGACGTAGTGCCCGATCATCTCCGCCTTGATCTCGACCGTCACGAATTCTTTCCCGTTGTGGATCGCGACCTTCTTGCCGATGAAGTCCGGGAGAATCGGGACGTCGCGGCAATGCGTGCGCACGGCCTCGTCGGTCCCGTTCGCGCGGACCTTCTCGACGAAGGTGAGGCGCTCCTCATCGATGCCGCGCATGAACGAGCGCCGGGGCCGCGCCGGCAAGAGCTCGATGATCTCTTCGAGGGTCATCGCCTTCATCTCGTCGAGCGTGTACCCGCGGTATGTGAACTCCTTCTTGCGCCGCGTCTCGACTAAGCCCGCGCGCTTCCGCAGCTTCCGTCTCGCGGCTTTCGCCAGCCCACCCATCTGCTTCTTCGCCATCGTCAGGACCTCCGCCGCTTCGCTTTGAGCCGCTTCGGCTTCGGGGACATCCGGCCGACCTTCCGGCC
This sequence comes from Methanobacteriota archaeon, assembly GCA_005878525.1. Taxonomy (GTDB): domain Archaea; phylum Thermoplasmatota; class Thermoplasmata; order RBG-16-68-12; family RBG-16-68-12; genus RBG-16-68-12. The sequence continues at coordinate 4,627 of VBMB01000141.1, read as the reverse complement.
CGGAGGAGCGTCATAGCCGACGGTCGACGGTTTCCCGACGTGCTGGTGGGACCCGCCCCCGTGCGGATGGTCCACGGGGTTCATCGCAACGCCGCGGACGTTGAAGACGGCCTTGCTCAACGAGCGGTACGAGAAGTATTTCTTGCCCGCCTTCGTGAACGGCTTGTCTCCGCGGCCCGCGCCCGCGACCGCGCCGATCGTCGCGCGGCAATCCGGATGAAATGTATGGAACTGCCCTGAGGGCAGCTGGACGACGGTGCGTTCGCCTTGGCTGACGACGACGGCTTGCGTCCCGGCGGCGCGAACGAACTTCCCTCCGTCCCCGGGCATCGCTTCGATGTTGTAGACGAGCGTGCCTTCCGGAATCTCGCGGAGGGGCAACGTGTTCCCTCGGTCCACGTTCGGCATGCCGTGCGTGACCGCCTGACCGATCGAGAGCCCGTCGCAGGCGATCATGAGGACCTCTTCACCGTCGAAGCGAACGCGCGCGAGCGGCGCCGTATGCCCGGGCGCCTGGAAAATGTCCGTGACAACGCCCGCACCGCGAAGATGCGGATGGGCGACGGGGCCCGGATGGCGGTGGCTCGGGGACCGGTAGGTCGGCGACGTGCCGCGACCGCGCCTCTGGGAACGCAGATTCTTCCCCATCAGAACACCCCGATCCGCATGCCGATCTCTTCCGCAGAAACGCCCGGTTTCAGTTTGATGATCGCGTGTTTCCCGTCCTTGCGGACGAATGTGTTGACCTTCTCGACTTTCACCTGGAACAGGTCCTCGAACGCCGTCTTGACCTGGGTCCGCGTGGCCTCTCGGCGGACAAGGAATTCGAGGCGATTGCCGTCTTTCAGGTTCTGCGCGGGCGTGCCCTGAAGCATATTGAGGGTCTTCTCTGTGACGTACGGATGGAGGAGAATCTCGTGGGGCTTCATGGCGGCCAGCTCCTGAGCACCTCGAGCGCCCCTTCGCTGAAGACGGTGAGCCGGCCCGGATCGCCTCCGGGTGCGAGGACCTCTGCGTTCAACGCCGCCGGACTGATGACCTCGACGCCTGGGAGATTTCCCAGGAGCCGACGGACGGTGCGGGCCTCCTTCACGACGACGAGGACGCTCCGCGGCTGTCGATACCGCCGGCCGCGCATTTTCCCGCGCCCGGCACGGATGTGTCGTCCGTCTTTCGCGCGTTCCACGATGCCGTCCTCGATCACGACAGGGAGCGTGATGTCCTCCGGGAACCGGTGTCCCCGCGAAGCGACCATCCGGGGATCCTTCAGGGCCGCGAGCGCCGCGTTGCGGGCGAGCCGCCGCTCATGTTCGTTGACCTTCTTGGCCCACACCCTGTCGGGCCTCGGCGGATGAGCACGGCGCCCGCCGACGGTTCCCGGTGCCTGCGCTCCGGTCATCGTGCCCCGGAGGCGCGGAACCCGCGATACGCCATGTCCCTTGCCCGACCATCGGACGGAATGGCGCATCCCGGCCCCGATGCCCGGGCCGTACGCCTGTCGTCGATTGGCCTGAAATGCCGTCACCGCACGTCGAATCAGGTCGAGCCGTATGTCGGAACGGAACACGGTCGGGAGGTCGATCGTCTTGGTGACGTCGCCATTGAGAGAATACACGTGGACCTGACCGGCTTTCACACGGGGCGTTTCTCGTTTCTTCTCCTTCTCCGGGGCGGCCTTCTGAGGCTTCGTGGCCTTCGCGGGCTTCGGAGCCCGTCGACGGCGCTTCGGAGCGGGTTCCGCCTCGGCGGATCCCGCAGTCTTCTTGTCCTCAGGATCCGGCACTGACATCACACTCCCTGCTTCGATTCGCGGGAGATATATGTGAGGTCCGGGGACTTCTCGAGCTTCACGTACCCACCGCGAGCCGCGTCGCGGAACCGGATGAGGCGTTTCGTCGGTCCTGGAATCGACCCGTGCAGGAGCACGTACGGATTCCGGAGATTCCCGTAGTGGAGGAAGCCACCGTCCGGCGTGACCTCGTCCGCTTTGTCGCCGATCTTCAGGATGCGTTTATTGTACTCGGTGCGTTGATGATAGCCGAACTGGCCGCCCTGCGGCACGGTCGGGCGGACGTACCCGGGCTGGAAGTTCCCGAGCGTCCCGATGTTTCGTCGGTGCTTCGAGTTCTTGTGGCTCAGGAGCCGCGTGCCCCAGCGAGTGTGGTGGCCTTGCCATCCTTTCCCTTTCGTGATCGCCGCGACATCCACCATCGAGCCTTCGCGACAGAATTCGGTGACAGGGATCTCTTTCCCTAGGAGACCGCGCGCGTACTTGATCCGGTCTTCGATCGATCCGCCGCCAACGCGGTTTTCCATGAGATCCGGCTTCTTCTTCGGGACGCCGGTCACGAGCGACGGCTGCGTGTACGTGATCACACGCACCTCGTCGACGTGGGCCGGGTCGACCTTCGTCCACGCCTCCTCGGCGTCGTAGTCTTTCGGAATCGGGAAGACGCGTCGCAGCTCTTTCTCCAGCTGCGGCGCCCACACCTCCGCGGCCGTCTTCAGCCCCTCCGGCACGCGACGATACAACCGAACCGCGGCGACCCGCATCGGAGGGACCTCGACGACTGTGACGGGGACCTGGACTTCTTGGCCCGACGTCGTCGACGTGGGTCGGTAGTCGACCACAATCGCGTGAGTCATGCCGGCCTTGTAGCCCGCGAAGCCTTGGAGCCTTGGAGTGCCGCCGTCCACGTCCGGCCAGCTCGAGAAGTGCGGAATCGGGCTCTCGCTCCGCTTGCGGGGCGAAAAGCCCATCGATCCGTGTCTCGGTCGGTGTTCCTTCGGCATTCGCCACTCCTCTGCAGAGAGTGGTCTCTCTTCGCGTACGATGAGCCGCGGGCGTTCGGTCGCGACACCGTGACGCTGCCTGCAAGGCCAGAAGAATCGGGCCCGCATTTCCGGGATCCACGCAGGGATTGCCCGGGAGCGTCTGGTCGACGCGCTGCGCCGTCCCTATGGAGGGGCCGTATATAATTCTTTGGAGCGGGAGGGCTTCGCCTCCAGAGAAACTCGTGCGCCGGCGTCTCGCTCGACCGGTTCAACGGACGAGCGTCTTCGGCTTCGCTTTCTGCGGCTCGGCGATCTCGAGGACGAGCGGCTGAACGATCGGCTCGTCTACTTTCTCGTCGAGTTCGTGTTCGTCCGCTTCCGCGAGCGCCCGCCAGAACGCTTTCATCCGCGCGTCGTAGTATTCGTCGCACATTCGCCGTGCCTTCGTCCCCGACATCACGGAGAAAATACAAAACCCTTCTCCTTTCCGGCCGCCTGCATGAAACCGAGTTCCCGCTTCCGACTGCACGGCCGCATGTATCGGCGGTGATAACACTCCCATAACTTTTAAGCGGGCTTCGCAGGCTATGCCACGTCGCTGGGCGGTTCTTCATGGAAGTCAAGCGGATGAAAGTGAAAGTTTGCCTCGTCGGCGAGGCCGCGGTTGGCAAGACCTCCCTCATCCGCCGATTCGTGCTCGAGAACTTCGACGACAAGTACATCCAGACGCTTGGGACGAAGGTCTCCAAGAAGGAGCTCACTTCCTCGTCACCGGACGGGTCGGGGGAGCTCAAGATCGACATGACGATCTGGGACATCATGGGCCAGAAAGGCTTCCGCGAGCTGCTCAAGGAAGCGTACTTCTATGGAGCGCGCGGCATCCTCGCCGTGTGCGACGTCACCCGGAGGAAGACCCTCGAAGACCTCGACGACTGGATCGAGGGCGTCTACAGCGTGACCGGAAAGATCCCGATCGAGTTCCTCGGAAACAAGGTCGACCTGAAGGACCAGCTCCAAATCAGCGAGGACGACATGGTCCAGGCCGCGCGGGCCTACGACAGTCCGTTCCACTTCACCTCGGCGAAGGCCGGCGTCAACGTGGAGAATGCGTTCCAGTCCCTCGCAGAGCGCGTCGCCAAGGAGAGGTACGCGCGGAAAGTGCTCCCTGAAGAATAAGAATTATCAGGGGCGATACTCGCGTCCTCACGGTACATAAGACCGCGGTCGATGGGTGACGGATGATGGCGACGTCGACGATGGCCGGCCAGAAGCATCTCAAGGCCAAGGTCTGCCTCGTCGGGGATGTCGCCGTCGGGAAGACCTCGTTGATCAAGCGGTTCGTCCAGGACCAGTTCGACGACCGCTACATCGCGACCGTCGGCACCAAGGTCACGAAGAAATCGGTCGATGTGGTCTGGAAGGGCGCCCCAGCGACGCTGGACATGATGGTGTGGGACATCATGGGCGAGAAAGGATTCCGGGCCCTGCTCCGCGATGCGTATTTCGAAGGATCTCAGGGCGTCATCGCGGTCTGCGACCTGACGCGGAAGGACACGTTCTACGACCTGAACAACTGGGTCCAGATGATTCGCAAGCAGGTCGGCAACGTCCCGATGGTGTTCCTCGGGAACAAGATGGACCTGACCGAACGGCTCGTCGTCAGCCAGGAAGAGCTCGCCCGGATGGGGTCGATCCACAGCGCGCCGCAATTCCTCGCGTCCGCGAAAACCGGTGCCGGCGTGAACGAGGCGTTCCGTGCCCTCGCCGATGCCATCGGGCACCGCGGCAACGAGTGACCCAATCTCGACTTTGGCCCCGTAGGGACCGCCATTATCTCGATAGATAACCGATG
>VBMB01000126.1 GCA_005878525.1 Methanobacteriota archaeon | reverse complement strand
TCGATGGTGAACCGCTTGGAGAACCCGCCGATCAACACACCGCGCATCCTGTTGACTGCCTTGAACTTCGTCATCATCCAATCCCATGCTCGGATCGGAGACTCGATCGTGCGACGGATGAAGCAGATCGTCGAGCTCGTCGGGTTTGAGCCGGAGACGAACGAACTCATCACGAACACGGTCTACGAGTGGGACGCCGCTACGGACACCTTCGTCTACAAGGGGCACTCGTTCCTGTTCGATGAGATCATGGAGATGAAGAACATGACTCACGAGGAGATGGAGGCGGAGTTCCAGCGCCGGGTCGACATTATCAACTACATGCTGCAAAAGGGCATGCTGGACTTCCGAGAGATCGCGAAGCTCGTTGTCCAGTACTACCAGTATCCCGAAGAGACCGCGAAGCGAGTCCGGGAAGAAATGGGCTGGCAGGACCATGCGGTCATGAAGACCGTCGAGGCAGGGGGTGAGACCGTTGGGTAGCTCGGCATTCGAGAAACTCGAGACGCGAGGCACGCTCACGAAGACGAAACGGTTCCGCCCGGGCGAGGAATCCGAAAAGGCCGCCCACATGGTGAAGCTCCCGAAGGGGGCCAAGCCCGTGAACGTCAGCCTGCCCCCGAAGGCGCAGGTGGCATGGCGCATGTTCGGGAAGTTCGTCCAGGCTCGGACCGGGAGCGACCCGGAGCTCGAGGACAACCTCCTGAAAGCCCACATCCGACTTCGGCCCGAAGAGTACCTCGCGCTTGCGTGGATGAACACCACGTTCGCGGCCGTCGGCGCGGTGGTCGCGGCGTTCGTCGCCGCTCTCTTCCTGCTCATCCTCAACATCCCGATCACGACGCTCCTGATCATCTTCGGGCTCGTCGCGGCCATTCCGATCTTCTTCTCGTACATGTACGCCTTCGGCCTCCCGGTCGGTTACCACGGGAAGCCCGCGGGCATGGCGAAGAAGCGCGGCCACAAGATCGACAAGCGGATCTCCGGCGCGATGTCGTTCATCTCCGCGATGGCCTCCGCCGACGTCCCCGTCGACGTGATCTTCAAAGAGCTCTCCAAGCAGACCATCTACGGAGAGGTCGCCAAGGAGGCGGAGTGGATCACCCGAGACACGGAGCTGCTCGGCCTGGACATCTTGACCGCGATCCGGAAGGCGGCGCAGCGCTCCCCGTCCTCGAAGTTCTCGGACTTCCTCCAAGGCGTCGTCACGACATCCACGAGCGGCGGCCAGCTCAAACCGTACTTCCTCGTGAAGGCGGAGCAATTCGAGAAGGAAGACCGCCTCGAGATGCGGAAGAAGATGGAGACGCTCGGGATGCTCGCGGAGTCGTTCGTGACCGTCGTCGTGGCGTTCCCGCTTTTCCTCGTCGTGATCATGGCAATCATGGCCCTGATCAGCAAGACGGGATCCGGATTCGTCGTCCTCCTGTTGTACGTGGTCGTCGCGCTCATGATCCCGATGAGCCAGTTCGGGTTCATCTTCGTCATCTGGAACATGGAACAGGAGGGCTGAGATGACGAACGTCGAGCTCGAGAAAGCCCGGCTCCGGCGGACCGAGAAGGGGGACCGCCGCAAGAGCGTCATCGGCATCGGGTCGGCCCTGCTCGTCCTCTTCGGATTCGTCGGGTTCCTGAACCTGATCGACTCGGTGAACCTCGCCTTCCGAGCCACCCAAGGACCCGTTGAGCGCTTCCTGTACTGGCTCGTGATCGCGACTCTCGGCTTCATCGGGCCGTACGGATTCTACGTGGCGAAACTTCAGCGGGAGATCAAGCAGATCGAACGCCGGCTCCCGGACTTCCTCCGCGACGTCGCGGAGGCCGGGCGCTTCGGCATGACCCTCGCGGAAGCCATCGTCGTCTCGTCCGGAGGCCGCTACGGGAAGCTCACGCCGGAAATCAAGAAGATGGCGGCCCAGATCACGTGGGGCGTCCCCGCGACGGAGGCGCTGCGCCTCTTTGCGGATCGCGTGAAGACCCCGATGGTCGGGCGGGTCGTCGCCATCATCGTTAAGTCGTCCGATGCGGGAGGCGACGTCGCCGACGTCCTGACGATGGTCAGCCATGACACGAAGGAGAACCAGCTGACCGAGGACGAGCGCCGGATCGCGATGTCGACGTACATCGCGGTGATTTACATTTCCTTCATGGTCTTCCTCGTGACGATCTGGATTCTGGACGTGACGTTCCTGCCGAAGATGCTCGAGGCGAGCGGCGCGCTGGCCTCGACCGGCGGCGCCGTCCAGAGCCCGCTGGCCCAAGACCTTCCGGGGGTCGTCAATCAAATCCGAATCGCGTTCTTCATCGCGACGGTCGTGCACGGCCTCGGGGACGGCATCCTCGCGGGAGTCCTGGACACCGGGAAGATCCCGAACGGGCTGAGGCACAGCTTCATCATGCTCGTGATCGCCCTGTTCGCGTTCCTGTTCATCTGAGGTGACCGAAATGGCCCAATCCACGGAGAAGAACTACGCGGGGACCCCGGAAGACCGAGACCGGAAGGCCTCCGGCCGCGAACGCGACGAAGCGAAGCGGATGGTCGACGACATGGACGCGAAGAAGAAGAGCAGCACCTTCGCGGCCCTCGACTCGATCAAGAAGCGGTACTTCAACCGCCTCCTCGGGGACAAGGGCATCAAGGTCAAGTCGCCGAAGGTGAGCAGCGTCGAGGAGACGAGCCTCGGCAAGATCACGACGATCCCGAAGATCGTTCGGCCGAACATGAACGAGATCGAGATCCAGCCGATTCTGAAGAATTTCTCGTATGTCCGGATCCTGTACGACACGATGGCGAACGAGTATTTCTACGAGGCGATCGAACCGAAGCTGATCGAGGAGGAGTCGGAACTTCTCGATGTGCTCAAGGAGATCCTCGTAGAGAACCTCGAGATGCTGGACGACGCGGACCGCGGGCGGAAGGAGAACTACCTGCGGCGGATCGTGGACGGCCTCCTCCGGGAACTTGGCGTCGAGCTCCATCCCGTGTCGAAAGAACGCGTCCTCTATTACGTCTATCGGGACTTCATCCGATACGGCCCGATCGACGTCGTCATGACGGACATTCAGGTCGAAGATGTCTCGTGCGACGGGGTCCGTGTGCCGCTCTACATCTACCACCGCAAGTACGGCTCGATTCCGTCGAACCTCAAGTTCGAAAACGCGGAGGAGCTCGACTCGTTCGTCGTGTGGCTCGCGCAGCGGTCGGGGAAGCACATCTCGGTCGCGCAACCCATGCTCGACGCGACGATCCCGGACGGTTCGCGTCTGCAGGCCACCCTCGGCATGCACGTCACGAAGCGAGGATCCTCGTTCACGATCCGGCGGTTCCGGGAGAACCCCTTCACCCCGCTCGACCTCGTCCGGTTCAAGACGATGTCGCCGGAGATGATGGCCTACCTGTGGCTCGCGATCGAGAACGGCCAATCGATGCTGATCTGCGGCGGCACGGCCTCCGGGAAGACGACGACCCTGAACGCGATCCTCCTGTTCATCCCGCCCCAGATGAAAATCGTGTCCATCGAGGACACCCGGGAACTGAACCTCCCCCACGAGAACTGGGTCCCGCTCCTCACCCGCGCCGGGTTCGGAGGTCGGGTCGTGGCCACGGGAAAACCCGCGGGGGAAATCGACATGTTCGACTTGCTCACGGCGGCCCTCCGTCAGCGCCCGCAGTACATGATGATCGGAGAGGTCCGTGGACCCGAGGCGTTCGTCGTGTTCCAGGCCATGGCGACCGGCAAGTCCGCGTACACGACGTTCCACGCCGACGACGTCCAGGCCATGGTCCACCGGCTCGAGAACGATCCGATCAACCTGCCGCGGGCCCTCGTCGCGGCCCTCGACATCGTCCTGCTCCAGGCGCAGGTGAAGGTCGGCACGGACATGACCCGGCGCGTGAAGGCGATCGTCGAGGTCGTCGGGACGGACCCGGAGTCGAACGAGCTGATCACGAACTCGGCGTACACCTGGAACCCGGCGGATGACACGTTCAACTATTCCGGTCACTCGTACGTCTACGAGAAGATCTCCCTCGCCCGGAACTGGAACCAGCGGAGGATGGAACAGGAGGTCAAGCGCCGCCTGGACATCTTCGAGTACATGAAGCGGATGGAGATCAAGAACTACCGGGACGTCGCGAAGATCGTGTCGTCGTACTACAAGGACCCGGACGGCATGATCAAGATCATCCGCGACACGCTGCAAGCGCAAGGCGTCGCGGTGCCCGCGGCCTGAAGCGGCCTTACGGAGCCGCTCGGCGACGGACGCCGAGGGAGAACGCCCCCGACGCCGCGAGGCAGCCCCCGAGGACCAGGAACAGGATTGCATTCGCATTACGTGCGAGGAGCCATCCGGCCAGCGCCGCCCCGAGCGACCCGATGCCGAAGACACTCAAGAACGTGAACCCGAAGGCCAGGCCGCGCAGCGAACGCGGGACTTCTCCGGTCACGAGCGTGTTCTGAAGGGGCTCGAGGGAGAAGAGGAGAAAGCCGAAGGCCAAGGCCGCGGTGATGAAGGCGCCTCCCAGCGGGAGGAATGCCAAGAGGACCAGAAGGGAAGCGGCCGCTGCGGACAACGCAAACAGGATCCGTTCCGGTTGACGGCGGTCGGCGAGACGACCGGACAAGACTTGCCCGATCGCGCCGAGTGCGAGGGCCAGCGCAAAGAACCCAGCTCCGACGAACCGCGGGAGAAACGTGAGCCCGCCTTGATACGCGAACCCCGCGAACATATAGACGAGGAGGATGAACGCGAACGAGCGACGCAAAAGGACGACCTGCGGAGGGCTCGGACCGAGCACGGGGGTAGAGGTCTCAGCCGGCAATCGGGCGACGACGAGCAGGACCAACGCGACGAGACCCGGGATGACGAGGAGACCGGCGATGGCCCGCCACCCCCAACCGACCGCCAACGCCGCTCCGACATATGCGGGGCCGGCCGCGATCCCGAGGCTCCCGCCCATGCCGTGCCAGCCCATTCCGCGGCCCTGTTCGGCCACGACGCGTGAGATGATCGACAGCCCCGTGGGATGATAGATCCCCGAGAAAAGGCCTAAGGAGCCCAGGGAGACGGCCAGCAGAGGGATCGACGGGCTCGCCGCCACCCCCACCATCGAAATGGCGATCCCTGTGGCACAAAGGAGCAGGAGGCGAGCCGGGGCTCTTCGGTCCGCAAGGAAGCCGAACGGGACAGCCCCAATGCCGTAGAGGCCATATCCGACCGCCGCGAGCAGGCCCAAGGCCACGTCGTCCGCGCCGAACTCCGTCTTCCAGGCGAGCAAGAAGACGGGGATCGACAGGATGTTCGCGTGGACCACGCCGTGGAGGAAGCCGAGGACGGCCACGACTCGCCGATCCTCCCGCCGCATCCGGGGCCGCATCGCCCGGGCGGGATAAGGACTTCTGCGGTCACATCCGCAGAATCGCGCGGAGCACTCCGGGGATCTCGAGGACCAAGCTCACGACGACCAACCAGAGTCGCCAGGCGCCGCGAGGGAGTTGCATGACGACGAACAGGGCGAGGCAGGCCCATGGTCCTTTGGGAATCGTTCGGCCCACGCCGAACCGGCACCGCCGCACGACCACACCGAATGGGAGCGCGTCACGCGGCGAGCGGGCTCACGAGTCTTCTTCCTTCGAATCCTCGTCGTCGTTCGTTTCGGACTGGGATGCGGCTTCCTCGTCTTCTACCGCCTTCTTGACGATCTTCCTCTGGATGAGCGGTTGGGGCGTGATCGCCTTCCGAATCACGCGGCGCGGAATCGCGTCCGTGGCGGGAGCTCCGGCGGGGCCGCCCGACACGACGGTCGGCGCGGCTTGCGACGCCGAGGGAGTCTCGGAGGGGGCGGCCCCACGGACCGGCTGGCGAGCCGAGGATGGGACTTGGACGACGGCCGCACCGCCCCCACCGCCGCTCGGTGGGCGCTGATCGCGCATCAAGGATCCGCACTTGTGGCAGACGTTGGCCGTCACGGAATTGAGCGTGCCGCACGTCGGGCACGGCTTCGAGCCCATCTTGCGCATCTCCTCTTCCTCGCGGAGCCAGTCTTCGAACGTCACGAAGGTGGGTT
>VBMB01000125.1 GCA_005878525.1 Methanobacteriota archaeon | reverse complement strand
GTACGAGTTGCTCGAAGAGGCCCACTCGCGGTTCCTGGCGCTCCGCGTCGGAAAGCGGATCTTGGTCGAGCGACCCGAGTGGACGAAGGCGCAACGCGATGGATCGATCGAGGCGTTGCTCGTCGCACGTCGCGAAGGCGGCGCGGTCTTGTTCGCGGTCCAAGGCGGCTCGCTAAGCGAAGGCATCGACTACGAGGGCAACGTCCTCTCGGCGGTCATCGTCGTCGGCCTCCCGCTGGGCCCGCCGAACGTCGAGGTCGAAGCGCTGAAGGAGTACTACTGTCGCAAGTTCGGATTCGAGAAAGGATACGACTACGCCTACGTCTTCCCGGCGGTGAACAAGGTCCTCCAGGCCGCGGGCCGTCCGATCCGGAGCGAGCGGGATCGGGCCGCGATCATCTTGTTGGAGGGACGCCTGCTCGAACCGCGGTATGCCCGCTGCCTGCCGCCCGACTTCGACCCGAGGCCATCCCGAGAACCCGCGCCCGAGGTCCGCGCATTCCTCGAAGCGTCGTGAACAACACAGAACCGGGGGAGGCCGTCCTCTACGACCGAGGCCGGTCCGCTGGGCGGGCCAGCCATCGTCGGAAATGGATAAGCCGTTCCCGCTCTTCGTACCCGATCGCGATGTGCGCCCGAAGGCTGACCTGGTTCTCGAGGAGACAATCGGATCCCATCTCCGTGCAACCGCGTTCGCGGGCCCAGCGCTCCGCGGTACGGACGAGTCGACGACCGACTCCCCGCCGACGGACGTCGGCGTCGACGTACCAGCCCTCGACGTAGCCGACCGGGCTCGTGTCGCACCCATCGGCATGGGGGCGGATCGTCGCCTCCACGAACCCCGCGAGGCCTCCCTCCGGACGCGCGGCCACGAAGGCCACGGCTATGTTCTCCCGAAGGTATTCGTCCATCTCTTCGCGGTGTCCCTCCGGGTTCTCGTCCGGCCAAAGGGCGGCACGCAGGCGCAGCCACTCCGATCTATCGCCCGGGATAACGCGGCGGATGTGGAGCTTCTCCTGTTTCGGTTTGGTCATCAGCCACCCGAAGGGCAAGTCGATGAAAGGTTTTTCTAGGGTGACAAGCGTGTATTGAAAAGCCTCTCAATTTGGCGGCCCGTTTGGCAGCTTCTTCAAGAATTCCCGGATGGACATTTTGGACAATGCGAACATGGATAGGCCGTACTTTTCGACATACTCCTTGATTTTGGCAAATTCCTCATCGGAAAAAACAGTAACGACTCGCTGAGTCATGGCCCGAAATGGCCTAAACCCATACGTAGGTTCATAGGAGCCATAGACTACTTGGGCGGAGGTACGGGAGTGTCCATTGTATGCAAAATGAACGACTGGGTTCCAAAAAATTCCTACCTTTGGCACAACTGAAGGTGTTTCGGCATGACGTACGCGCTGGTGGTGCCTGAGGCCATCCTAGTTTTGCCGTGTGGCATGCAATGGCGCATTGTTCATCCTGATGTACTACCAGTTCCAGACGGGTCAATCGTCCCCCTCGGATACGGCCTTCGGCAATGAACTGTTCACGGGCTCACTCCTAGGGGTTGGCGCTCTCTTTCTGGTTGTCGCGGCCGCTGCCCGCACCAAGATGAGGGAGAGAGAGAAGTGAAAACCGGCGCAAAGCACTGCACAAGAGCTCCTCGCCTAATAAATTCTCGGCAATAGCGCGTGGATTTTACGTCGGACATATCCCGTTGAGCGTGGATTTCTGGAGCCAAGCCGAGTTTCCCGATTTGCCGAAAGTACCGTTTCCATCCCGACCCCCCTTTTCAATACAGACTCGTAAACGATGAAAGGTTTTTCTCGGCCGCCTCGCATCGCGCCGCGTGCTCGTCAAACGCGGGGCGGAGGCCGAGCTCCGACGAACGGAATTCCTGGGACGGCCCGCCATCGAAAAGTATCGCACGCCGAAAGCGTATCGGCTCGAGGCGCTCGACGATGCGCTCCGCGGGTCTCGGATCCGCCACGAAGCGCGTCTCATGACGGAAGCCCGAGCGGCCGGCGTCGCGGTTCCGATCCTGTACGACATCAATCTGGTCGAGAACAAGATTATCATGGAGTTCATCGACGGTCCGACCGCGAAGGATGTCCTCGACAAAGGCGGCCCGGCGGCGATGAAGGTCGCGCGGGGGATCGGCCAGATCGTCGGTCGCCTCCATCGGGCCGGGATCATCCACGGCGATCTGACGACCTCGAACATGATCGTCCGCGATGGCCGGATCGTGATGATCGACTTCAGCTTGGGCGGAAAGGACGACGGTGTCGAGGCGCGCGGCGTCGACCTCCATCTCCTCAAGGAGGGCCTCGGGAGCGCGCACGCGCGCGCCGCGTCGTTCTATCGGGAAGCGCTCCGGGGGTACCGCGAGACGATGGGGAAAATGGCCGACGAGGTCATCGCGAAGGTGAAGGAGATCGAGTCGCGAGGTCGATACACCTGATCGCCTTCGTCACGACGAACGAGGGTAAGTTCCGCGAGGTCTCGGCGAAACTCGGCGAGGCCCACATCAAGCTGGTCCACGAGGATCGCTCGTACCCGGAGATCCAGACGGATCGTCTCGAGAAGGTCGTCCGGTTCGCAGCGACCGTCCTCGACGACCAAATCCGCGGGGACTATCTGATCGATGACTCCGGACTCTTCATCGAAGAGTTTGGCGGCTTCCCGGGCGTGTACTCGTCGTACGTATACAAGCGCCTCGGCTGTGCGGGCATCCTGAAGTTGCTGCAAGGGGCCCGAAACCGTGCGGCCCGGTTCGAGACGGTGTTCCTCCTGCGGACGGCGGACGACCACGAGGTCTTTCACGGAGAGTGCCGCGGGTCGATTCCGGACCGGGAGCGCGGGAGCGGCGGATTCGGTTTCGATCCGATCTTCGTCCCGGATGGCGCCACGAAGACGTTCGCGGAGATGACCGTGACCGAGAAGAACGCGGTATCGCATCGCGCGAAAGCCGTCGACGCATTGGCCGAACGCCTCCGGGCGCGGAAGGAACGTTGATACGTCGTCACGAGTTGCGTCGAGGGAGACCGTGGCCCGACCCAGAGTCGTCATCACCGGCGGTGCGGGGTTCATTGGCAGCCACGTCGCGGACGCGCTCGTGGGCGAGGCCGAGGTCGTTGCGATCGATCATCTGAAAGCCGGGAAGCGCGCGAACCTCGCGAAGGCCATCCAGGCGGGGGCGACGCTCGTCAAACGCGATCTCCTTCGAGGCGACTTGCGTCCGATTTTCCGGCGGGCCGACGTCGTCTACCACTTTGCCGCAAACCCGGATGTCCGCCTGGACCGTCGGGGGACGAAGCCCACGATCGATGAGAACATCGTCGCGACGCATCGAGTCTTGGAAGCGTGCCGGGCGGCCTCGGTCCCGCGCATCGTGTTCCCCTCGACATCGACAGTGTACGGCGAGGCCAAGGTCGTTCCGACGCCGGAGGACTACAGTCCGCTCGAGCCGATCTCGGTGTATGGCGCGTCGAAGCTCGCGGGCGAGGCGCTCCTTTCCGCGTACGCCCACACGTTCGGCGTTCAGGCCCTCGTCTTCCGTCTCGCCAACGTCGTCGGCCCACGGAGCGGCCATGGCGTTGTGGTCGACCTCGTCCGCAAACTCGCGCGGAATCCGAAACGGCTTGAGATCCTCGGATCCGATCCCGGCACGGCGAAGTCGTACGTCCACCTGGACGATGTCGTGACCGGGATCCGCGCTGGTGAACGGGGTGCCTCGGGACCGTTCTCCGGGTACAACTTGGGGAGCGAGGATGCGATCACGGTGAGAACGATCGCGGACGCGATCTGCCAGGAGCTCGGCCTCGACGGCGTCGAGTACGCGTGGACCGGCGGGGCGGGAGGGGGCCGCGGGTGGACGGGAGACGTGCGGACAATGCAACTCGCCATCGACCGGCTGAAGCGGACGGGATGGCGGCCGAGGAGGACGAGCGAACAGGCGGTGCGCGCGGCCGCACGGGATGCGTGGACCTCGATCCACGAGACGCGGGCCACGTAGGCGACAACGTATTTATCGCGTGTCCGGGTTCTTCCGCGCATCTGGGGCTGTGGGGTAGCTTGGTCTATCCTTCGGGCTTTGGGACCCCTCACAGGGGCAGAAGAGCCTGCGACGGCAGTTCAAATCTGCCCAGCCCCACTCCGCGCCTGGCGTAGCCAAGCTCGCTCGGTCCACCTGTGTTCACTTCGTACCACCCGCCCGACTCAAGCCTTTGGCGTGTTCGGAACTGCGACCTGCCACGCACGCCAGACGGCGGCGGTGAGCCCAATCGTCAGTATCGTCCAGACGACAATACCTGCCGAAAGGATGCCCAAGAGTGTCGATTTCTCGGAGTCCGAAATCGAGCCTGTGAGGAGAACGAAGACTGCGATGACTAAAAACAGCTCGAACAACCAACAGAAACTGAGAATGAGGACCATCGCGAAGAGGCCAAGTTCGTAATTCGCGATTACCCGAACGAGCCATCCACCTGAATCCATCCGTCTCCAAGAAGCGCACCTACCGTGATAAGTGCGCGTCTCGCGATCCCCGAAACCGTAAACGTGATCGCGTTCACGAGAGGATGGTTGGAAGCGGATTCATAGTACCGCCACTCTACACCTCGGATGCACAGCACCGGCCCGGGAGGAAATTCATGGCGCGGAAACCCACGACGGCAGAGCGGAAATGGCATCGGAAGATGGCGACGGGGCTGTTCAACGAGGTTTGGCGGCTCCTCGAGAAGAAGCGCACGCCCGCGGAGGACGATCGGATGATCCATGCGGCGCATGCGTCTCGCTTCCATTGGGGTGAGGTGGGGACCGCCGTGAATCGCGCGATCGGGGAGTGGCAGATTTCTCACGTGTACGCGGTCCTCGATCGACCGGAGCCCGCGACGCATCACGCGGTCCGGTCCCTCGCGACCTGCAAGGAAAACGGCATCGAGGACTTCCCCCTCGCCTTCGCCTACGAAGCCTTGGCACGCGCCGACGCGGTCGCGGGGCGGAAGCGCGATCTCCGGCGGCATCTGGCCCTCGCGCGAGAGGTTGGCTCGAGGATCAAGGACAAGGAGGACCGCGACCTCCTGTTCCGAGACCTCAAGTCGATTCGACCCGGTCTGCGTCGTTGAGTTCCTCATTCCATTTCGGCACGAGTCGGGCCTCCTCGACGCGCCACACCCCCGCGGTCGCCCTCCAATCCGGCGTCGCACGCACGATCTCGAGCGCCTGCTCGAACGGAGGGGCGTCGAGGACGAGCGTCTCGAACTCCCCGCCTTCCCCGCACGGGTGGACGCCCCGCGTCTCCTGCAGGCGGAGGAGATCTCGGATGACGCGATCGTCCCATCGCCTTCCGAGCCAGCCCGCGTCGAGGCCTTCCGCCGACACGCTGGAGAAGGCGATGTCGAAGCCCGCCTCCAGATAATCGTACACGAGTCGCCTCGGGTCGCGGCGCCACAGCGGTGCGAAGACCCGGAGTCCGACCTCGTCGGCGATCCGATTCACCCGAGCGTGCTGGTAGTCTGACGCGATGGCCCCGACGATCACGCCATCGACGTCGATTCGGCGGAAGATCCGTCGCAACGCGTCGAGCTCGCCCTGCTCTCCCGTCGCAGCGGTCTCGCGGATCAGGGGGATTCGCATCGCCTCCGCCTGGAGAGGCGTGAGGTGCAGGTTCGGCGTGTGGAAGAGCATCGAGTCGCGATCCTCCGGCACGATTGAGAGGAGATGCGTCACCTCCCAACCCCGTTGCATCGCGACGTAGGTCGCGTAGGTGGAGTCCTTGCCTCCCGAGAACAGAGCGGCGACACGCACGCGAGTCGGAGGGCCATGGAGGGGAAAAGGCTTCGGGGGCCGATGTTAACCTTGTTTAAGGTTAACCGAGACGCCAATCGTCGCGAACCATTTATGGCCCTCTCGCGGATTCCACCGCGTGCGCCTCGACGAGATGACCTCCGAGGAGTTCGCGGTGATCGCGAAGAAGGATCCCGTGGTCATCGTCCCGGTGGGCGCGCTCGAGGAACACGGTCGCCACCTCCCCCTCGGCGCAGATGTGATTCAACCGCTCCACGTGGTCGACGAGGTCGCGCGGCGCACGAACGCCTACATCGCCCCTCCGATTCCGTACGGGGTCTGCACAACGACGCGGCCGTATCCGGGGACCGTCAGCGTCTCCGTCGACGCGCTCAAGGCGTTCGTCCGGGATGTCCTCTCCGATTTCGTCCGCAACGGGGTGCGACGCGTGATGATCCTGAGCGGCCATGCCGGGCGAGAGCACATGATGGCGCTGCGGGCGGCCGCCCAGGAGGTCGTCGACCAAGGGACCGGACTCAAGGCGACCGTCCTCTCGGACTACGACATCATCTATGCCTCGCAAGGCATCCTTCCGGAGGGCGACGGCCACGCGGGCGCGGGGGAGACGTCCCGCATCCTGACGGCGCGCCCGGATCTCGTGAAGGGCAAGAGTCCGGCTGGCAAGAACGAGATTCCTCCGTACGCGGTCGTGGACGACCCGCGGAAATACTGGTCCGGCGTCACGGGAGATCCGTCGAAGGCCTCCAAGGCGTTGGGTCAGAAGCTCGATGATCTCGTGATCGGGGAGCTCGTGAAGCTCGTCGAGGAGCTGCGCCGGAGGGCGTGACATGGCATCCCGAGACGAGCTCAAGCGGAACGCCGCGGAAGCCGCCCTCGCCTATGTCAAGCCAGGAATGATCCTCGGTCTCGGCACCGGATCGACGGCGCGGCACTTCCTCGCGGGGGTCGCCCGGCTCGTGGCCGGCGGCATGGACATCAAGGGCGTGCCGACCTCTCTGGCGACCGCGGAAGAGGCGAAGAGTCTCGGGATCCCGCTGACCTCCCTCGAGGAGAGCTTCTGGCTCGACCTGACCGTGGACGGTGCGGACGAGGTCGACCCGAAGCTCGACTTGATCAAAGGGATGGGCGGCGCCCTGTTCCGCGAGAAGATCGTGGCCGCGGCGTCGAAGAAGTTCGTTGTGATCGTCGACGACTCGAAGCTCGTCCGTCGCCTCGGCACGAAGACGCCGTTGCCCGTCGAGGTCCATCCGTTCGGCTGGAAGAACGCCGCCGCGGCGCTCGAGGCGCTCGGCGCCAAGATCGAATTGCGGAAGAACGGCGACGAGCCATTCCGAACCGACAACGGGAACCACATCCTGGATGCGCATTTCGGGGCGATTCGGGGGCCCGCGAAACTCGCGGGCCGGATCTCGAGTATCCCCGGCGTCGTCGGCCACGGACTGTTCCTGAAGATGGCCCACGCCGTGGTGGTGGCATCCCAGATGGGCGTCCGCACGCTCGAGCCTACGCGAACGACTTGAGTTTCTTGCGGTTCGCCTCGATCCGATCGATCTTCGCCTGTTCTTCCCGGTCGATTTGGGCGAGGATGTCGGCCCATGGGACACTGAGCCGGTACGAATGGACGGGCCGGCCTTTGCCTTCCTTCTTGATGTCCCTCTTGTCGACCCATTTCCGCCGCCGGAGTTCCTGCATCGCGATGCTGACCTCCGGTTGACGCAGGCCCGTGGCCTTCTCGATCTCGACGGACGTCGTCTCGTCGCGTTTCGAAAGGAATACGAGGGTCTTCGCGATGTTCCTCGACAAGCCGGTCTCGATCAGCAGGTCCACCAGCGTTTCGTCCCTCCGACTGAGGCGGACCTCCCGGCTCGTTGGAATTCCCCGCCATTTATTAATTTAGCAATATATATTTGTTGCGATGCAACCGGCGAACGCTCGTCGCAGATCGGCAGAAATCGTCATGTTCGGGGACGGCCATGGACCGATTCTCGTCGGCCGCCGAGGCCGATTCAATGAGATGCACGGCGACCCAGGAACCCTCAAATAGCAGTTCTCCTCTGTATCGATGCTCGGTCGCCCCTCCATGAAGATGCCCCAGCGTATCCGCGGTTACTGTCCGTTCTGCAACAAGCACGTCGAGCTCGAGGTCGAGCGGGTGAAGAACCGCCCGCGGTCCGAACTCCGGGCGGGCCAGCGACGGTTCCGGCGGGTCACGGCCGGGTACGGAGGCTTCCCTCGCCCGAAGCCCGAGGGTCGCGAAAAGCCGACCAAAAAGATCCATCTCCGCTTCCGCTGCCGGGAATGCAAGAAGGCCCACCAGAGGCCCGGCATCCGCGCGAAGAAGTTCGAGCTCGTAGAGGTGCACAAGTGATCCCGAAGCCCACGAGCCGGTTCCTCCGGGTCAAGTGCGAGGACTGCGGCAACGAGCAGATCGTCTTCGACCGCGCCGCGAGCACCGTGTTGTGCCAAGTCTGCGGCGCCACGGTCGCGAAGCCGACGGGCGGGAAGGCCGCGGTCCGAGGCGAGATCCTGGGGGTCCTCGAGTAATGGCCGAGGCGAAGACGGCCCGGCAGGCGTACGAGTGGCCCGACGAGGGCGAACTCGTCGTCTGCACCGT
>VBMB01000124.1:9147-15542 GCA_005878525.1 Methanobacteriota archaeon | reverse complement strand
GAGCGAATCTCGGAGGCGATTCGGATGTTCCAGGCCCGCCGCTATTCGATCAAGGCGGTGTTCCTGACGTTCCACGATGGCACGCTGATCGGGGCGAAAACGAAGCCGGGCGAGACGACAATCGACCAAGATCTGTTCGGCGCCACCCTCGACGTCATCCAGAATTTCATGCGCACCTCGTTCCCGATCCTCCGCGGTAAGTCGCTCAGCTCCATCGTCCACGGCACCTACACGCTGGTCATCGAGAAGGCTCGCTACTGCTACTTGACCGTCGTCCTCGAAGGCGAGGAGACGGATCAACTCCGTCGCCAGATGCGAGATGTCCTCATCACGTTCGAGGCGCAAAACCGACCCGCGCTCCAGAAGTGGCAGGGCGTCCCCAGCGAGGCGCGAGGGACCGAGCAGCTCCTCACCGGGTTCTTCGTCGAGTCGCCGCTCGTCTAGGCGTACACCTGGATGAGGCCCACGGGCGAGCCGACGACGAAGAGCTTGCGCGGCTTCGGCGTCAATCGGACGATCTTCTGCCGGAGCCGGATCTCGCGGTCGCGGTAGCGGGCCTTGATCTCGTCGATCGAAGCGTACGTCTTCGAGAGCGCTTCGCCCTCATGGAGGAGCTTCGCGAGATACGTGACCGCGACCATCGCGGCGTACTCGTTGAAATTCCAATTGCTGTGCACGGTGCCGTTCTGCGAATACACGTACGCGGCCTTGCGCATCCGAGTCGGAATCCACCCGCCGGAGATGCCGAGCTTCGTGTGCCGCACGACGACGTCGATCGGCGGCAGTGCCTCGAGAAGGGCGCGGCCCTCCGGAGAAAGGAACCACTCTTCCTCGTAGTCCATCAGGAAATGCGCGTCGAACTTCGGGTGCGCGGGCATCGGGAATGCGCGGTTGAACTCCTGTTCGAGCTCGTAGTCCTCGCGGATCCCCTCCAGATGGATCGCCAATCCATGGCGGCGCGCGTACTCGCGGAACGGATCGATGCCCTTCAGCAGGATCTCCAGGAACCGCTTCGTTTCCTCGGGACCGCGTTCGCGGTTGTAGACCGTGTGCGTCATGATGACGTTCGTCCGGGCGCCAAGGCTCGCGAGCGTGTGGACCAACGCGAGGCAATAGAGGCCCGCGTCCGCGTCGACGTCGCCCGTCACGGGAACGGACAGGGTGGACCGCGTGCCGTCGGGGATGTCGTACATCACGAGATCCCGGACTCCTTGGAACGCCTTGTCCGAGTCGACGCCCAACCCGAGGGAATGGGAGAGGACGTTCCATTGTTCCGCGAACGCTTTGCGGATCGCCTCCGGCGTCGCCAGTTGGAGCGCCCCTCCACTCCGGGCCGGGAGTGGCGTGCGTCCGTCGGTGTAGTCCGCCGATTCCACGAGGCTCTGAAACAGATCCTCCTGGAGGCGGTGGCCGACGGGGTCGGCGTCGATGGAATCAGGGGGTTCCAATCCTGGTTCTTCGGAGGGCGCTGGCTTTGCCTTCGGCGTGCCGCTCGCGGTCACGAAGTCAACCCCTCTCCCACCGTTCCCAGGAGTGATTATCAGCTATTTAGTTGCTACGAATGCTACCGAATGGTACGATTTGAATAGATTTGTAGAAATCATGAAGTACGCCTGCTTCCATGCGGGACGCATGGCGCGGACCGCGGGGGCGAGGCGTCCGGAGAAGATCCAGTTCAACATTCGCGTGGACGGCGAGGTCCTCTCGCGTTTCCGCGATTATTGTCGCCGAAATGGGTTGGATCCGCAAGGCCAGGTCGTCCTCTTCATGCGGAAGGTCCTCGATACGGAATTCGACTTTCAGGAGCGGCTGTGGTCGGCCCTGAAGGAAGAGCGCTCTTGAGCGCCGCGGCCCCGAGGGGTGCGTCGAACCGGCGGGAGAGCATCGCGAGTTCCTGGGTTCGCATCGTCTCCGGTGCCACGGTCAGGAAGAGCCGGCAGTCGTGAAGACTCGCGATGTCCAGTGCGTCCTTGACGAACGGGAGCCACGACCGCACGTCGACGTAGAGCGCGAGCTGGTCGAGCCCGACGAGGACGATGTCGGTCCCGGCATGGGCGGAGGCGTAGTTTGCGATCGCCCGTCGGCCTTCGGTGTCGAGGGCCTTCGGTCGGACGGTCGGCGTCCCCGGCTCCGGATGGTCCGTGACCCACACGATGTCGAAGCGGTCTCCATATCGGACGCGCGCCTTCGATGGATGCTCGGTCGTGAGCAAAAGGCCTCGCCGCGCGCCCACGAGGGGCAACGCCACCGACGCGTCTTGCGCGTTGATCGTCATGAGGACATGGTCGGCCGTCCCGTTCGGGGTGGGGCTGGGGGCCTCTTGGATGTCAACGAGACGGTCGACGGAACCGCGGAGCACCGCGACTTGGTCCGGCGTGAACGTCCCCTGGCCCGCCGCGACGATCACGGTGCCTTTCGACGCGCTCGCCTGGTTCACCACGCGTTTGAGGAAGCGCCCGACCGCATCGAAGCCGGCGACGGCCGCGAGGTAGTCGAGGTCGTCGAGCAGGACCGCGGTGCCCGGATTCTCTCGGAGGAACTTGACGACGGTGTGGACGAGTTCGAAGTCGAGCCCGTTCGGACGCACGGTCCGCTCCGTGCTGGACGCGGTCGTGATCCACAAGATCGGCGTGCGCTCGAGCCCGAACCGGGCGGCGACATGCGGAGGCGGGAGGCCCGTGACGCACAGTCCCGGCGTCGCGGACACGATGTCTCGGAACGCGCCCATCGCGGCGCTCCGGCCATTCTCGAGGACGAGATAGTTCAGGCCGCGCTCCAAGCGGTGCCGGGGAACCCTCGCCGGGCGGACCTCGACGACCGGCTCGATGACGAGGTACCGGTACCGCGCGACCGCGTACGCGATGAAGATCGACCACATCATCGTGTAGAGGGATCCGAGGCCCAACCGCGTGTCGGTCGCGGTGAGGACGGGCCACGCGAGTTCCGTGACCGCCGCCGGCACGGTCCCCAGGAGGAGACCGAAGACGACGACGCTCTGCATGCTCCGGCTCGGCGTCTTGCGGACGCGCCACCACGAACGCACGAAGACCAGGACGCTGGAGAACATCCAGGCGCCGAAGAACGGCGCGAGGTACGCGTACGTCGACGAGACGCGGGCGCTCGGCCCGAACGCGTTCGCCGACATGCCGGAGATGATCAGGTTCGTCGAGGTGACCAAGTAGGCCCAGAAGACGAACGGCGCATAGATGACCGCGAGGGCCCACGGCCCACGGAACCAGGCGCTCCGGGACGGATAGGTCAGGGCGAGGTGGTACAGCGTCGCCGGCACGAGGACGATCCCGATCCACGTGACGCGCGCCCAGAAGAACAACGTGTCCGGCGACGTCCCGGGGGCGAACGACCGCTGGACGATCTCGCCGAGGTCCCAGATGATGAAGGCGAGCATGACGAGGAACGCGGACCGGTTTGCGGAACCCCGCGGGTTCAGGCCGAGGACGTACGCGCCGAGGAACGCGCTCACGATGAGGGCGGCGAGGGGCAGCATCGCGCCGAGGGTGAGGACGAACTCGGCCGGCCCTCCCGCGGTCATTCGGACACAATCTCGAAGACGCCGCGCTCGACGAGGAGCGGATAGTAGTCCAAGTCATGCTCGACCCCGCGCATCTTGGCGACGCCCAGATAACGCCGCACGGAGGTGCTCATGCCGACGTCGACCTCACGCAGGCGCAGGTGGATGATCGTGTCCGAGAGGAATTCCTCGACGCCGAAGTGGGCGAAGGCGGTCGCGTCCCGGGGCATCTCCGAGACCAGGAACGTCGTCGCGTTCAGGTCTCGCAGCTCCTCGAAGAACTGGAAGATCTCGTTCCGAGGGCTCTCGAAGGGCGCGAGGGCATACAGCGCGTCGAGGCTGTCGAGCGCGATCAGGTCGCACCCCATCTCCTCCTTGTACCGCGCGAGCTGGCGGCGCAGGCCCAGGAGCCACCGGGGCTGCTCGCGGACCTCCTCGATCTCGCGCCGCAACGCGCGCACGTCGATGATGTGGACGCCCTTTGCGTACCCCGGATCCATGCCCAGCGAAGTCATCTGCGAGATCAGGGAGGTGCGGCTCTGCTCCATCGACAGGTACAGGCCCGAGGCCCCGTGCTCCTTCGCCTCGTGGAAGAGGATGCGGTAGACGAACGACGATTTCAGGGAGCCTGGAGGTCCGGCCACGAGGACGATGTGTCCGCGCGGGATGCCACCGCTCAGACGATCGTCCAGGCCGACGACATACGTAGGAATCTTGTCTGTAGCCTGGGACAGTACGGAACCCCCTCCCGACCCGACCGGCGGTACCGGGCAAAGGCCTCCAGCGAATAAAACGTTATCGCGCGAGGTCTACGGCCGCCATACTGGATCGCCGACCAGGAGCGCGGGAAGCACCATCCCGAGTCAGCGTTCCGCCCTCCACAGAACCATTAAACGTGCGGCGATGTTCAGGCGGCGATTCGGATGCCCGCGACCGTTGTGGTGGGAGCCCAGTTTGGGGACGAAGGCAAGGGGAAGATCGTCGACTACCTTGCCGATCGCGCCGACGTCGTCGTGCGGTTCCAGGGCGGCGCGAACGCGGGCCACACGGTCCAAGTGGGCGCGCAGCTGTACGCGTTTCACTTGCTGCCTTCGGGCGTTCTCCGAAAGCGCTCCATGAACGTGATCGGGAACGGCGTGGTGATCGATCCCGCGCAGCTCCTGAAGGAGATCGAGGAGACGCGCGCGCACGGCCACTCGGTGGAGAACCTGCGCATCAGCGACCGGGCGCATGTCGTGATGCCGTACCACAAGATCATCGACGGCCTCGAGGAGAAATTGAAAGGCAACCTGGGAGCCGGCACGACGCTTCGGGGGATCGGTCCCTCGTTCGAGGACAAGGTGGGCCGTTTCGGGATCCGCATGTGCGACCTCGTCGATCCGGTCGCCCTCCGAGAGAAGCTCGAGACGATGGTCCCGATCAAGCAGAGGGTCATCGATGCGTACGGCGGGACGGAACGCCTCGATCTCGAGGCGATCTACAAGGAGCAGGTGGAGTCCGGCGCGCGTCTCGCTCCGTTCGTCGCGGACACGTCCGCATGGCTGGATTCGGCAATCCGGCGTCGGAAGCGCGTCCTGTTCGAAGGCGCCCAGGGCACCCACCTCTGTATCGACCATGGGATCTATCCGTTCGGCACGTCGAGCGATTGCGTTGCCGGAGCCGCCTCGGTCGGCGCGGGGGTGGGACCCCAATTCTTGACGGACATCGTCGGCGTCGCCAAGGCCTTCACCTCGCGCGTCGGCACCGGACCGTTTCCCACGGAAGTCGAAGGGTCTACCGCGGAATATCTGCGCGAACGGGGCGGTGGCGAATACGGAACGACGACGCGACGGCCGCGGCGGGTCGGCTGGCTCGATCTCGTAATGCTCCGGATGACGGTGCGCGTGAACGGACTCGTGAGCCTCGCGGTCACGAAACTCGATGTGCTCGGAGGCCTCGATCGCATCCCGGTTTGTGTGGGCTACCGGTTCGACGGGGAAGCCGTCAAAGAATTCCCCGCGAGCATGCGCGTGTTGTCGCGATGCGAACCGGTCTACCGCGAGTTCAAAGGCTGGCCGGATCTCACCGAATCCGACTGGATCGCGACCGCGAAGAAAGGGAAGCGAGCGCTGCCGGAGGCGGTGCGGAAGTACCTCGAATTCATCGAGGCGCAGCTCAAAGTTCCCGTCCGAATCATTTCGGTCGGTCGGCCTCGGGCCGCGACGATCGGCCACTGAAGGCGTTCAACTCGTCGACCCGAGCTCGCGGGCCGTTTCCAGCCGAGCGATGCGCTCTCGGAGCTCACAAGCCTTGCAGATCTCGTTCACGGTCGGCTCTCCGCATCGAGCGCACGCATTGAGGGCCGCGGGAGGAAAATTCGCCTGGAGCAGAGGCCGCAACCGATCGTAGCCGCTCACGATCGCATGTCGCGTGCCGGGGCTCTCCTCCTCGAGGCGATGCACGATGTCCCGGAATCGGCCGCGCTGGGCCCGCTCCGCGTACGGACACGTCGCATCGTGGAATTCGATGCCGCTCAGGAGGGCGTACAGATAGACCTCTTTCTCCGGGATCATGCGGAGCGGCTGGATCCGCGGCACGAGACCGGGCTGTCGCGTTTCGTGAGGTCCCATCCGGGCGAGTTTCTCGATGTCCCCGCGGGCGACGTTCATGAGGATCGATTGCGCGGTGTCGTCGAGGTTCAGGCCCGTGGCGACGTAAGTCGCGTCGACCTCGCGGGCCGCGCGGTTGAGGGCCTCCCGACGAAACGGCCCGCAGTAGCTGCACGGGATCGCTTCCGGATCCACGACGACGACCTCGTCCATCGCGTGCCCGACGGTGTCCACATAGGCGACGACACGGTGCTCGATTCCAAGTTGGGCGCAGAGCC
>VBMB01000124.1:0-9135 GCA_005878525.1 Methanobacteriota archaeon | reverse complement strand
CGAGTCCTTCCCGCCGCTCATCCCGATGGCGATCCGCTCGCCACCCAGGAGGTCGACCTGGGATCGGAACTCGCGCTTCACCCGCCGCTCGACGAAATCCAGGAAATGCGCACGGCACAGGTGCTCCCCGCTGTAGCGAAGCCACTCGACGGCGGGGGCGCCACATCGGTCGCACGCCACGGCCGATCGAATCGGCGCGAAGGCTTAAGACCTCATGGGCCCGGAGGCGGTCCCGAAGGCGGCGACGGCCCGGCTTGCGCGGCGCCCGGCGGCGGGGCGATGCCGGCTCCGGCCACGTACGGGGGAGCGGCACCGAAGTACGGGGCCGGGCGGCGGACAATCAAATCGTACGCGACCGCGACGAGGATGACGATCCACGAACCGACCAAGGCACTGGCCAGGGCCGACGAGACGACGGACACGAAGCCGGTGACGATGGGATCGCCCGCCAAGGTGGCCAACGTCAGGGGAACCGAGATCGCGGCGCTGATGGCGCCCGCGAGGAGGGATGAGACGAGGATCGCGCCGAGCAGGGACCATCGGTGGCCCCGGGTCATCTGCCAGCTACTCGAAAGTCCACCGACCGCGCTCGCGTTCTCCATCATGATGGGGGGAGCGTAGAGGACCAAGGACACGTAGAGGAAGATCGCCAGCACTCCCAGGACGAGGAAGAGGATCACGCCTCCACACAGGAGCGCGACGGCGCCTCCGCCGGTACCGCTGAGTCCCGCGACCAGGGCGACGAGAATCAGGAGCAGAGGGACCGTGACGAGGCCGAACAGGATGAGCCCGAGCAGGATGTTTGCGCCCAGGATGCTGGGGAACCGCGCGAGGCCGCGGCGGAGAGCCTGCTCCACGGTCATCGGTTCGCCGCGGTACCGGCGGACCGCGTACTCCGTCATGGCGCCGGTGACGATGCTCGTGAGGATCGCGGAGACGACGAACGTCGCGATGGCGTAGAGGAGAACCAGACCGAAGTTCACGGTCGGGAACGACGTCGCGGGGAGGCCGCCGAAACCCCGGCCGAGGGAGACGTTCCCGAAGAGGAAGTTCTTCGTCCATACGTCGAACAGGCCAGAGAGCATGTCGGAGAAGGTCGCCTTCCGCGGGAACGGGGGCGCATAATACGGGTATCCGCCCGGATAGGGCGCGATCGGAGGCGGGCCAACGGGTGGCGGACCGGCCGCGGGCGCGCCGGGTGCCGCCGCGGGGGCCGAGCCAAGACGGGTCCCGCAATTCACGCAGAAGGTGTTCGTCGCAGCGTTCGCGGTGCCGCAGGCGGGACACGCGGTCGAAGCGGACAAGCGCTACCCCCGTCGGGCATCTCGCGCCCAGGTAGTTGAGTCTTGCGGCGGGCTCCCCCGGGGTGGCGTCGTTATTTCGAGTGAGAACCGCGCCGACTCCTTTATCCGGAATCCGCGGAATTTCGCCCATTCTCCGAGGGAACGCTATGGACATCAACCAGGTCGGCCTCATCCTCATGGGGATCGTCCTGGGTTGGTTCCTCCTGTTCGCGGTGCGGCGGTACAAGGTCCAGTGGGGCGCGTTCGCGGCGTTCATGGCGATCGTCTTCGGCGTCAGCATGATGTCCTTCCTGTACGCCCGGGACCTCCTCGCGTACTACGGAATCGGGATCTTCATCGGCTTCGTCGCGAACATGGTCGTCCGCGTCGCCGGCACGACGGCGGGCGGGAAGTTCGGCGAAGGCCTCCTCGAGATCAGCGCGTTCGAGCGCAAGGAGTGAGGCATGCCAGCGGACGACGTCCGCGCCGCGAAGGCTGCGTACGAGGGTGCCATCTTCGCCCGGGCGAACGTGGTCGGGGTCGCAATCGGCAACAAGGTGATCCGCGGCCGCGAGACGGACGAGCGCTGCATTGTCGTCTTCGTCGAGGCGAAGAAGCCCGAGGCGCAATTGCGTCACCGGGACGTCGTCCCGAAGACGTTCGGCAACGTCCGTACGGACATCGTCGAAACGGGCCGCTTCCACGCCCTGCGATCCGAACAGGCGATCGACCTCGAACGGACGAAGCGGACCCGTCCGGCGCCGGGCGGCGTCAGCATTGGCCATGTCCAGATCACCGCCGGGACGCTGGGCGTCCTCGCCCGACGAAACGGGCGGCCGGTCATCCTGTCGAACAACCACGTCCTCGCGAACCAGAACGCCGGCCGGGTCGGGGACCCGATCCTGCAACCCGGACCCGCGGACGGTGGCCGCTTGCAGGACACGATCGCACGGCTCGTCGATTTCGTGCCGATCCAGTTCAAGGAACGAGAGCCCGGACCGATCGCTCGGTTCCTGGCGCGGCTGTTCGGGCCCCTCCTCCGCGCCGCGGGTTGGGGCCTCAAGCGCCTCCCGAGCGGTCACTCGAACCTCGTCGACGCGGCGGTCGCCGAGCCGGTCGAGACGCGGCTCGTTGCGCCGGACATCCTGGGCATCGGTCGCGTCCGCGGCACGAAGGAACCGGACATCGGGATGCGGGTCCGCAAGAGCGGGCGCACGACCGGCGTCACGGCCGGACGCATCACGGCCATCGACGCGGTCGTCGAAGTGAATTACGGCGGTCCGACCGCGATCTTCCGGGAGCAGATCGTGAGCGACCTGTTGTCGAAGGGCGGCGACAGTGGCTCTCTCGTCGTCGACGAGGGACGGCACGCGGTCGGCCTCCTCTTCGCGGGCGGGGCGACGACGACGCTGATCAATCCGATCGCCGCGGTCGCTCACTTCCTGGACCTCGCCCTCGAGTAGGTTCGGCTCGGTCCCCGCCAAAGCCTTATTACGCATCCGTCGGATTCGCCGCGCGTTGGGGCGGCGATGAAGGAACTTTGGGTCGAGAAGTATCGACCGAAGAGCCTGGACGAGGTCGTCGGCCAGGAGGAGATCGTCGAGCGCCTCAAGGCCTACGCGAAGACGGGAAACCTGCCGCACCTCCTCTTCGCGGGTCCCGCCGGCACTGGCAAGACGACGTCTGCAATCGCCCTCGCCCGCGACATGTTCGGCGAGGACTGGCGCCAGAATTACTTTGAACTGAACAGCAGCGACGAGCGCGGCATCGAGACCGTGCGGACGAAGGTCAAAGAGATCGCGCGCCTCGCGCCGTTCGGCGGGACGAATTTCAAGATCATCTTCCTCGACGAGGCCGACAACCTGACGGCGGACGCCCAGGCGGCCTTGCGCCGCACGATGGAGACGTATTCCAAGACGTCTCGGTTCATCCTGTCCGCCAACTACTCGTCGCGGCTCATCGAGCCGATTCAGTCCCGCACGGCGGTCTTCCGGTTCCGCCCGCTCAAGCCGGAGGCGATCGCCGAATACATCGGACGGATCGCCAAGGCGGAGAAGCTCAAGGTCACGGACGACGGGATGGAGGCCCTCGTCTACGTCGCGGAAGGGGACATGCGACGCGCGGTGAACGCGCTCCAGGTGGCCGCCTCCCTCGGCTCGACGGTCGACGCGGACGTCCTCTACAAGGTCTCGAGCACGATCCGCCCGGAAGAGGTCAAGGCGCTCATCGAGAAGGCGCTCGAGGGAGAATTCCTCCGGGCGCGGGAAGTCCTCGACAAGCTCCTGATCGAGTACGGCCTGTCCGGCGAGGACATCGTCCGGCAGCTCCACCGGACCGTGTTCGACCTGAACATCCCGGACGAATCCAAGGTGCGTCTGCTCGACCGGATCGGGGAGACGGACTTCCGGCTCACGGAGGGGAGCAGCGAGCGGATCCAAATCGAATCGCTCCTCGCCCATTTCGCGCTGATCGGCCAGGACCTGAGCAAGAAGTGATCACGGCCCGAAGAGCGGGGCCCACGACTTGTACGCCCTCTGATCCTTCGGCGACGCCTTGGTCATCCGCGCGAGCGCGAGGACAATTGGGGCCGCTTTCGTCGCGACGAACTCCGTGATGCACGCGTCCGCGAGGAGGAGATTGAACCCCTCGTTGGCCATGGGGGAATCCCGGGATCCCAGGTTCGCGATGACATCGAGCTTGCTCACGACCGTCTCCTCGTCGACTTCCCCATAGACTTTCGGCTCCGGGGAGCGAACGCGGAGGGCGGACTGGAAGAGGACATACAGGCGCTCACTCGTCCGGCTGAAATTCAGGACGAACCGCGACGCATGGGCGAACAAGAACCGACGGGCGGCTTCCGTATCGTAGCCCTTCGCGGTCAGGAGCCTTCGGGCCGCCGCGACAACGAGCCCTTCCGCGAGGACCGAGGCCGCATATCCATCCCGAAGCAATGCTAGGGTCGCATCGATGCAAGCCGCATCGCTCGGGGCCGACGCAATCAGGTGCATTCGTTTCCGCCCGGGCTCGTCCAACGGCCACCCACCGGACGCGAGCGCCTCGAGGTCGACCCACTCCTTCCCGAGGACCGCGAGGATCGTCTCATAGGCGGTGCGATCCCGCGGGCCTTTCACGAGATAGTCGACGGCGGGTCGCAAGATCGTCCGGGCCCCTTTGAACCCGAGCGAGCGCGCGAGTTGCCACGACTTGACCGAGAGGAACAGCTTTCGACCGCCCTCGCCCATGTCCTCGAGCGCCGCGCGGAAGAGCATGTCTCCCGCCATCTTGCGCTCCCAGCCCTCGTCGACCATCCCGAGGAAGATCGACTCCGCTTCGGCGACGTCTCCGGCCCGGACCGCGAAGAGGAACGAGCGCCCGAGATGCGTGACCTCGCCCGATACGATGAGGGGTGGTTTCGCGATGGGCGCCGGCTTCTTCTCGGACGCGGCATAGGCGATCGCTTGGAGGACCGGGAGGACTTGGTCGCGCGGTTCCATCACGGAGGTGAGATTCGTCGCCGCGCTGAGGATCGCGAGGCTTCGCGGCGCCACCCCGGACGCGCGATCGTAATGCAAGGCGACGCCGCGGGCCGCGGCGCGGACGAGTTCGAGCGGTGGGGCCTTCGCGCGGAACGCCTTGATCGCCGCTTCGACGGCCTCGGGCCGGGAGGCGCCCACCGCGGTCTCGACCTCCGTCAGGAGCGACGAGAGGGCCGCGACCGCCATCGGGCGCGCGCATCGTGAGGTGCTTAGAAAAACCTTCGTCCTCTTCTCCGGTGAGCGGGACTCGCGCGCGGGATCCGAACGTCGAGCGCAACGGTCAAATCGGACCGCCCCTTAGGGTGCGGGCAAGCATGGCGACGCGCTTCGCATTCTGGCGGAAGATCGAGGAAGACGCGCTGGCGGAGAAGCACGCGCAGCCCGGCCTCCTGTCCGATTTCATCCTCGGAAGCCAGGACGGACTCGTCAACGTGTTGGGCGTCATCCTCGGCGTCGCGGTCGCGTCGCGGAACCTCTCGGACCCGATCACGATCATCCTCGCGGGCGGTCTCGCCGCGACCTTCGCCGAGTCCATCTCGATGGGCGCGGTGGCCTACACGTCCACACTCGCGCGCCGGGACCACTACCTCGCCGAGGTCGAGCGGGAGAGCCGGGAGATGGTCGAACTGCCGGACCTCGAGCGGCAGGAGGTCCGCGACATTCTCGAGCGCTGGGACTTCCATGGGCAAGAGCTCGACGAGATGGTGGAGAAGATCACCTCGAAGCCGAAAGCGTGGTTGGAGCTCATGATGGCCCACGAGCTGAACCTCGCCCCGGTCGAGAAGACCCAGGCCCGCAAGAGTGCGATCCTTGTGGGCATCGCCGCCGTCCTGGGGTCTCTCGTCCCGCTGATCCCGTTCATCGTCATCGGGAAGGACATCATCCTTGGGGTCGAGGTCTCCCTGGTCGTGAGTACGATCACCCTGTTCCTCATCGGTTGGTGGAAGGCGAGGACGACGATCGGGAGGCCGACGCGAAGCGGCGTGCAGATGGCGATCATCGGGATCGCGTCCGCGGTCGCGGGCTTCGGAATCGCGTTCCTCGTCAGCGGCGGCCGAGGGGCGTAGAGGGAGCCGCGCCCGAAAATCCCCATGTCGCTCGGCCCGCGGGCGGGTCGCCGTAGCCCTTATCTCCGTCCGCGACATGGCGCGAGCCGCGCGGTGCTAGTCTAGTCTGGTTAGGACATAGCCTTGCCAAGGCTATAAGGCGGGTTCAAATCCCGCGCACCGCACTCCCAACGAACGGGGACCGGTTCCGTCCGACCGATCCGCAATGCCCTCTTCTCGGCGTGGGAGCTCGAGGATTGGCTACCGTGCCTCGAAATCGAACTCCACACGGCGCGGACTAGGAGCCGCAATTGTGGCCCAGTGTTTCTTTCTGGACGCGGGAAATGAAAAAACAACCGATGCCTTTATCGCGGAGACGATGGCATCGGCCGCCGAAGGAATGGGATCTTTGTGATGTCAAAACCGCATACGGCACTCATCGTGGCTTTGGGCATCGCGGCCGCCCTCCTCGCGACTTCGGCGATCTCGACGCCGGCCGCGGCCGCGGACCGCTCGATCACGCTGTTCGGGAGCCGCGCCGGAGGTTGGGGCCTGACGAACACGAGCCTCTCGACCCCTGGACCGCCGCTGACCGTCTACGTGGGCGACAACGTGACGCTGAACCTGACCTCCCTGGACGGCTTCAGCCACCGGTGGTTCATCGACTACAACGGCAACAACGTCTCGGGCGGGTCGGAGCCGACGTCACCGAACTTCGGGACCGCGCTGTTGTGGAATTTCACCGTCTCGAACGTGACGGGGACGTACCACTATCGGAGCGACCGGACCGCGGGACCGGGCGACGACCTCACGACCATGTGGGGCAACATCACGATCTCTGCGAGCCCGCCGTCGAACCCGTTGCTGCCGGGCGGTGGGAACACCGTCCTCATCGTCGCGGGTGTCTTGATCATCGTCGCGGTCATCGCATTCGCCGCCTTCTTCTGGCGACGGATGGGCAAACGGGAGACGCCGCCTCCACCGCCGCCCTCGTGAAACCGGGCGCGGATCGACCGCGCCCATAGACTTCTTTACTCTCGGCCCCATCCCACGGAATCGTGGCGAGGCTCTCGGACATCGGGGAGCGCGGCGCGATCGACATCCTCGCGCGGATCTTCGACCGAGGACAACCGATCGGCCTGGGTCACGACTGCGGCGTCGTCGAGTGGGGGGACGACTACCTCGTCGTGACGACGGATGTCGTCAATCGAAAGACGCACATCCCGGCCGGGGCTACGGCGCAGCAGATCGGCTGGTACGCGACCGCGGTGAACCTGAGCGACATCGCGGCGGCGGGTGCGCGGCCCCTCGGCTTCGTCGCGGCCCTCTCGATGCCCGCCGATACCGACGTCGAGTTCCTCCGGGGCCTCGCGAACGGGATGGAGGAATGCGTGCGGGAGTTCGGGATCGCCGTCCTCGGCGGGGACACGAAGGAGGCGGACGTCCTCGCGATCGCGGGCACCGCCTTCGGGCGAGTGCGGAAGGAGCGGATCCTGCTCCGGACCGGGGCGAGGCCGGGCGACGCAATCGTCGTCACGGGGGACCTCGGCCGGGCCGGGCATGCCGCGAAGATGCTCGAGCAGTCATCCGGGCTGCGGACCGAGGCGCTGAGCCAGCTCCTGCGGCCGTATCCTCGGATCGCGGATGGCATGTTCTTCTCCGAGTCCGGCGCGGTCACGAGCTGCATGGACCTGTCCGATGGGCTCGGCGCCAGCCTGGGCCAATTGGCCGCGATGACGAAACTCTCATACCAGATCGATGAGGCGGCGCTTCCGCGGTACGCGGGCCTCACGACGCTCCCGCCCGCGGTCGCGAAGGAGCTCGTCCTGTACTACGGAGGCGACTACGAACTCCTCGCGACGGTTCGGCCCGATGCGATCCAGACGGTCCTCCAGCGGTATTCGGAATCGTCCCTGCATGAGCGTCGACGGCTCACGATCATCGGCAAGGTCGCGCCTTCCGGCGGCAACGTCCTCGTGACGAAAACCGGGAAGGAGCCGCTCCTAGCGAAGGGCTGGGAACACTTCCGTTCTTCCGGGATTCGATAGCCCACTCGCAAAGTGTTTTAACCCGATGGGACCAGTGTACCGAAGGACGATGATTTCGGAACCGGAAATCCTCGATGTCCGGGAGCCGCCGGGCAAGGCGATGGGGAAGGTCGCCGAGCTCTGGAAGCCGGTCGAGGGCACGAACAAGATCATGTGCACGGCGTGTGCCCGCTACTGCAAGATCGGCGAAGGTCAAGTCGGCCTGTGCGGGATTCGCGGTGTTCACGAAGGCAAGCTCTGGTTGTACGTCTACGGCCGGGTCATCACGGGCCACGTGGACCCGATCGAAAAGAAACCCGTGTCGCACTACCGGCCCGGGTCGAAGATCTTCAGCATCGCGACGACCGGGTGTAACTGGCTCTGCCACCCAGCGGGGACGCCAATCCTGATGGCCGACTGCACCAGGAGGGCGAGCGTGTTCCGTGTGGTCGTGGAAGGACAGCGGGAGCCCCTCTTCGGAACCGCGGAGCATCCGGTTTTCACGTCTCAGGGCTGGAAGACAATCTCACGGCTTCGAAATGACGACCACGTGCTCTTCCGAAACGGGTCGCTTCCGTGGGACGAGATTCGTCGACTTCGCCGGATCCCGGGCCACGGGGTCACCTTTCACCCGACAGAGACCGCCGCCTACCTCCACCTCGCCGCGAGGAAAGACCTGACCGCCCCCGCGTTTCAGTGGTCAAAGGTCCTCGCGGTTTTCTCAGAAGGCGCATCGGAAAAAGTCTACAGCTTCGAGTGCGTCCCATTCCACAATTACGTAGCGGCCGACGTCGCGGTTCACAACTGCCGCTACTGCTTCGTGCCAGGCACGGAGGTGCTCACGGATCGTGGTCGTGAAAGAATCGAGGACGTCTTCGCATCGATTGGCAAAGGGCCGGTCCAGAAGGTCCGAGCGGATGCGCTCACAATCGGCGACCGACTGGTAATTCCCAGACCGAAAGGTTCCGAAGACCTCCGTGGAATGCCGCGATGGGTCGGCTCCTATAATCGGATTGAGTCGCTCGTCAACGAAGTCGCGACATCCTCAGTGGCAGCGGCCGCGCTCGTGGCGCAAAAGTCGCAAATCATGGGCCAGGTGTTCACGGAAGACTTCATTTTCGTCCCCATCCGCAAGATTCGGACGAGGACATACATCGGCCCCGTGTACAACATCGAAGTGGAAGAGGATCACAGCTACACCGCGAACCTACTCGCGGTCGCGAACTGTCAGAATGCTGATATT
>VBMB01000155.1 GCA_005878525.1 Methanobacteriota archaeon | reverse complement strand
GGGCGGGGGTGGTCCCGATGGCTGTGCGCAACGCCGTCGAGCGCGCGAGGAGGCGTAGCCGTCGAACCACGAGGCCGCGACAGGGCGCACGGGGCACGAATCCGGTTGCCACAGGGAGTGCCTACAAGCATGGGCAGCCACCGGGCCAGGTCGCCCTCTCCTTTATCTCCTGGGTTGTCATCGGACCAAGAACATGGCAGAAACGGGCAACTTCAAACTTCTCAAGATGACCGACATCCGAGTCGGTGTCGGATGCGCTTGCAAAGCCGCAACGGTACGTCTCGGATCGACCACGTTCAAGACGCCAATTCGGGCCCTTGGCGCAGCCAAATCCCCAACTGCCGAGAGTCGAATCGTCACCGCACCTGCCTCTCGGGGGCTGAACGAAGTCTACCGCCGTGTGTCTCCGGAGGCCGTTGACTCCATTGACGGAGACTCCGAATCGCAGCAACGCTTCCAGTCGGACTTGGTTCCAGGCTACTTACGACAACGTTTGAACATTGAAGGACTCCTCGTGGTATTGAGTCTGGAACAGCGAACGAAAACTGCGGGCTGGGAGACGTGGATGCCCACCAAGAAGCAGACCGAGTTTCTCGCATTCTTCCTGTCCGGCGTTCCATATGACCACATAGTGGTTCCACCGATCCTTCGTGGCGTGCCGGGAGACGTGTACCTGAAGTTCCTCCGGACTTTCTTCGATGTGCTGCCATCGCTCAGGAGGACGACCTTGGCAGGTCTCATCCCTGGTGCGTCGAACCGGGAGATTTCAGGCATCTTGGATTTCTACATGCAGCGGGGGCTGAACGCCTTCGTTGTCGATTTCGAGGGCAAGTCGCCGCTCTCGAATTGGTCCCTGCTCCCTCACCTAAGCAGCTTCTTCTGGAAGGTTGCCGACGAACGCGGTGAATATTTCGCGCATGCCATCAACGCCAAGCATCGCATGCGACGGGATCAGACCGGCGTTGTACCCGCCAGGGACCTTCTGCTTTACTACGAAACATTCGACTCCGTCGGCGGCGTGCACACGACTCCTGTTTGGAACAGGGAATTTCGTGAAAAGGTGCAGTCGGGCCAGCTTCCACCGGCGGTGCCTCGCCTCCTGGACACGACAAGTTATGGCTATCGCTTCTTGGCCCATCCGAGGTCCGAGATTTCCTCGGCTGCGAGCGCACTTGGCTTATCGAATGAAGCCGAGGCACTCCTCTCGGCATCTGTTCCCGAGGCAAAGGTCGCTGACCTGCTCAATGCGGCGCGGGTAGGCGAAGAGACGAGAAGGATCGAACGTCACATCCGAGAAGGAGACGAACTGACGTATCTGGAATCAAAAGCTGCGGTAGTCAAGGAGTTGGGGAAAGTCCGCAAGATGAGGGAGGCATTTGGTCCTGGTCTTCGTGACACATCAATCAACGATTTCATCTGAAGTCGTGTCACTTTCCCCGAACCCGACGGACCCCTTCGCAGAACTCTGTGTATGAGATTCGTCCAGCTACGCACAAGGTCCACAATAAGCCACGCGTATCGAGCGTCTGGACCCCATGGGCCTCTGCGACGCGCTGGGCTTGGTTATCGTCCGTCACGAAGACGCGCCACTTGAGGTCATCTCTGCACACCGCAATTGATTCCCGTTCCCCGTCACCAAGGCGCTCGTCAAGAACCGCCGATTCGGCCTTGCTGCTCTGGACGATAGCAGAATTGGCTATGCCGACAACCGACCTCCCATCAAGATCAAGACCAACTTCGCGTCGAACAGCCTCGACAACTCCGAGGCGAGCACCAGCAGCCGCAAGCCTCGATGTGAGGCCGATTCGTTCAAAGCAAATGAAGCAGGTCGAATCTACGACAAGCAGCACACGAGTCAGCCGACGCATCAGGGGCGTCACCTCAGAGACGGGAAACGAAGTCCTTGATCGGCAAACCGGCTACCTCTGCCGCTCGTTCCATTGAGACTTTCTGCGCGGTGTATAGCTTGCGAGCCAGGTTGAATCTCGCGCCCTTGCTCTGAAGAATGCCCTTGATCTTCGATTCCTTCGCCCATTCCGGATTCGTTGCGTACACGTAGAGAATTAATTCGTTCGAGGTCAAGAGTTCGACAACGTCCACAATGCTTCGGAGCGCTGATGATGCTTTGGGTTTGGAGGATTCCAACTCCTGGGCGATCTGCGTTCCTCGGATCGTGAGATGGAACCGCTTGTTGTCGTCCATTTCGATCAGCTTGTCCTTGAGTAAAGCTACAAGCGCGCCTTCCACCTCCTCGCTATACGGGCCCAAATCATAGGCTATGTATCCTACAGACGAAGGTCCTTCCTCCGGGTGGATGGACTCCAGCAGCCGCCTGAATAGAAACGACACCTTCTGGACCCACAAATGATCGGTCTCAGTGACCGCACTTTGCCGGGCCTTCACCTCGTGGAGTGCCATCATAACCGCCCGCTCTGTTGTGCTGAAAGCGGCGAAACTCGACTTCTCTGGTGACGCCAGGTCCGATTCCTCCGGCAGCAGCATCGAGAAGATCGACGTTAACCGTTTCGGCAGGGTCAGCGAACCCGTTCGTGGGGGTTGCTGTCGCGGTCGGCTTGTCATAGTGGCACGCCTCTCGAAAACTAAGTTGGGATTCCATACCATGCAAGGGTATATTAGTTTCCGACGGCGTTCATGGGGAACCGCGAGCACCCCGACGGCTGCGTAGGGGAGTCCGGATGGCCAAGAACGACCTCGTCTTCCGCATCGGCGGCGCTGCCGGAGACGGCGTCTCGTCGACCGCCGAGAGCTTCGCGAAGATGTCTGCGCGGAGCGGGCTCCACACCTGGACGTATTCGTCCTATCAGAGCGTCATCCGCGGCGGCCACGTCTGGACCCAGATCCGCGGCAGCCTCGGTCCCGTGCTCTCCCATGGCGTCGACCCGGACGTCGTCGTCGCGCTGAACCAGCAGTCGATGGACGTCCACCAGGGGGACGTGGTCGAGGGCGGCGCGATCGTGTACGACACCGACGGCACGAAGCCGGATCCGGCGAAGCTGCGCCGAAACGTACGGCTCATCGGCATCCCGCTGCGGAAGAAGGCCCAGACGCTCTCCCCGAACGCGCTGATGCGGAACACGGTCGCCCTCGGCGCCGTCGTCAAGTTGTTCGACATCGACTTCCGACACGTCGAGAGCGCCTTCAAAGACATCTGGGGGGACAAGAAGCCGGAGATCGTGCAGCAGAACATCGCCGCCGCGAAGCTCGGCGCGGAGGCGGTCGGCCAGATGGGCGGCTCCCTGAACCTCGGATTGCCGTACAGCAACGAGGCGAAATACCTGATGACGGGCAACGAGGCGATCTGCCTGGGTGCCCTCGCCGCGGGCGTGAAGTTCCTCGCGCAGTACCCGATGACGCCGGCCTCGTCGATCCTCCACTGGATGGCGTCCCACGGGCCGAAGTACGGCGTCGTCGTGAAGCAGGTCGAGGACGAGCTTGCGGCGATGAACATGACGGTGGGCGCCGGCTTTGCCGGAGTCCGCGCGATGACGGCGACTTCCGGGGGCGGGTTCTGCTTGATGGTCGAAGCGATCGGCCAAGCCGGGATGACGGAGACGCCCCTCGTCGCGGTCCTCGTGCAGCGGAGCGGGCCGTCGACCGGGCTGCCGACGAAGACGGAACAAGGGGACCTCAACCTCGCGCTCGGCGCCGGCCAAGGGGATTGGCCCCGGGCGATCCTGGCCCCGCGGAATCCGGAGGAATGTTTCCGCCAGGCCGCGCAGGCGTTCAACCTCGCGGAGATCTACCAGACGCCGATCATCCTCATCTCCGACCTGTACCTCGGCGAAGGCTATCGGACGGTCGAGAAACTCGACTTCAACGTGCCGATCGTGCGCGGGATGATGGCCGCGGACGGGGGCACCGCGAAGGACTTCATGCGGTACCGGATCACGGAGAGCGGCGTGAGTCCGCGAGCCTTGCCCGGCATGAAAGGGTTCCAGCACGTCGCCGCGACGGACGAGCACATGGAGAACAGCGAGCTGATTTCCGACGTCCTCGCCGGCCTCCCCGAACACGTCGAGGAGCGCCGCAAGATGCATGCGAAACGGATGCGAAAGCTGGATGGCCTCCGCAAAGACACACCGCCTCCGGAGCTGTGGGGACCGAAGAACGCGGACTTGACCCTCTTGATCTGGGGGTCCACCTGGGGTCCGGCCCACGAGGCGATCATCCAGGTCGACGAGACGGAGGGCGTGAAGGTGAACAGCCTCGAGTTCCCGACGATCTTCCCGTTCCACGCGGAGCAGACAGAACAACTCCTCCGCGGGGCGAAGCAGACGCTCGCCGTCGAGGGCAACTACACGGGCCAGTTCACGCGGCTCCTGCGGGCGGAGACCGGCCACAAGGCGGATCGCTTCTACGGCAAGTCCGACGGCGAACCCTTCACCTGGCGGGACATCGCCGACCACATCTTGGAGGCGGTCGCATGAAACTCGAATTCGAGATGGACACGTACAAGTCCGAGATCAAGCCGACCTGGTGTCCGGGCTGCGGCGACTTCGCGGTCCTCCGGGCGTTGCAGACCGCGATCCACGCGTTGCAACTCGAGCCGTGGAACCTCCTCATCGTGTCCGGGATCGGTTGCTCGAGCAACCTGCCGCACTTCCTGTCGACGTACGGATTCCACGCGATCCACGGCCGTGCCCTCCCTGTGGCGGAGGGCGCGAAGCTGGCGAACCCGGAGCTCGAGGTGATCGTCACGGGTGGCGACGGCGACGGATACGGGATCGGCGTGGGGCACTTCATCCACGCGATGCGTCGCAATTTCGACATCACGTACCTCGTGATGAACAACCAGATCTACGGCCTCACGACGGGCCAAGCGAGCCCGACGTCGGAAAAGGGGATGAAGACGAAGTCGACGCCGATCGAAGGGGTCATCGAGAATCCGGTCGATCCGATCTCCCTCGCCTTGGCATCCGGCGCGACGTACGTCGCACGGGCCTTCAGCGGTGACGTGAAGACGATGGCGGAGCTCGTGAAGAACGGCATCCAGCACCACGGGTTCGCGTTGATCGATTGCATGTCCCCCTGTGTGACGTACAACAAGATCAACACATACGATTTCTTCCGCGAGCGGGTGTACGACCTGCAGAAGGAGGGCCACGATTCGAGCGACATGAAAGCCGCGTTCGCGAAGGCGATCGAGTGGCCCTTCGTCCAGCGCGACCGGATCCCGCTCGGCCTCTTCTACCGGACCGAGGACGTGCCGACGTACGAAGACCTCGAGCCCGCGCTCAAGAAGGGGCCGCCCGTGCGTCAGCCGCTCGGCGTCGAAAATCCGGACGAACTCCTTCGGGAGTTCTTGTGACTTCGAGGCGAGAGAGCTTAGCTCGCGATGGGCTACATCAGAAGCCGAGATCCTCGCCGACCAAGATCAGAGTCGTCCGTCCGGGGCGCTCCCGTTCGTACACGACGAGCTTTCCGATGTAGCTCCCCGTGCCACCGCCCCGCCGGACCCGCTCAGACTCGAGCGGCAAGGCGACCTCACGCACCCGCCGGATCCCGGCCTCCACGGTGGGCACGAGCTTGTTGATTCCCGCGACCCAGATCACGTGGGACGGTCCGTACACATAGAACGCCTGACGGTTGCCCGACGCGTCCGCGGCGATCACCTCGCCCGTCTCGGAAATGGCTTGGACGCTCCCGAGGAAGTAGTCCGCTTCGACCGAGAGTTTCGCTCGGATCCGCCCACGTCGCGTTGGGTCGTCCTCGGCCTGCCACTCCGGGTTGAGGTACCGATACCCCGACGGGACGTTCTTCAAGTGGTCGATGAACCCGATTTCCTGAAGCGTCGTGGAGCCCCCGTGGGCGACGCTCGCCCCCTTCGGGATGAGTTTGAGGAGGTCGTCGAGGGCCGCGCGGCGGTCCGGGACAAAGATCGGCGTGATTCCGCGCTCTCGCAAGGCGCTGAAGGTCCGTTCGATTCGCGTCCGGGTGGGGGCGTCGAGCCCCTCGAGCGCCATCTCGGACTGCATGGGATCCTCCGTCCTTGCCTCCACGGCGGTCCTTATTCAATCTTGCGTTCAATCCGGGGGAATTCGATGGGCTCCTCCGGCGGCTCGGCGTGCTGCATCCGTTCGATCGCCTTCCGGTCTGCCTCGACCCGAGCGACCAACCCCGCCGCGTCGATGCCGAGATACCGCGCCGGGTACTTTCGGATCTTGTCCGCGCCCCGCTGCAGCAAGGTCGCGGCGCCCACGAGATTGCCGTTCTGGTAGTGGTGGTACGCCGCGGAGATCTGGATGAGGCCCTGGAGGAAGAGGCGGGGCTCTCCGTGTTCCTGTTTCCAGACATCCTCGAGGACCTCGTGGGCCTCGAAGAAATACTCGTCGTTGAAGAGGCGGATGCCTTCCTGGATCGGGTCGAGTCCGTGGGGCGTGTCGCGTTCCATCGTCGCGACAACCAACGCGGGCGAGGCGAATCAAGCTTTCCGCGAGGCACGGTTACTGGACGCGCCGGCGGGCGGGA
>VBMB01000154.1 GCA_005878525.1 Methanobacteriota archaeon | reverse complement strand
GGTTTCTGGATAAGTCATTGCTGTCCGTGACTCTTTAGTCTCAGTCTCCCTGAGGAGCTCTGTCGATTACGTGATAAGATTATCTAAGGGTTGGGTGAACTGCAGGCCCACCGATACGCCACGAGAGGACTAGAGCCGGTCAATGATACGTTCGACGATGTCTGCGAAGTCGCGCGTCGGGAACTTAGGAGGGACGCCCAGGAGCTCACGAATCGCGACGCTGGTCAGAAGACACCACGCTGCGGCTTCGATGGATGTCCGCGCCGCCAACGCCTGCTCCGGTTTGTTTGCCACGGCATTCCAGTTCATCCCGAATTCGTAGACCGCGTTGAGCAGCCTCTTGAACTGACCCGAGTCCATGTATCCTTTCGGTTCCAGGAAGTCCGCGAGCTTACTCGTGTAGGTCTCAAAGTCGATCTTGCCCGCTTCCCACTCCTGGACGAATTCGAAGCAGCCCGCGTTGGCGCAAACGCCGATACTGGCGCTCGAGACCACCGCCTTGGCGCGTTCTGCGGCGCCTCGGTAATTTCCCTTTGCTCGGAGGACGGTGGCGGCGGCGAGGCCCCACGAGTGTTCGAGCAATTCGAACAGGGACTCGCCTTTGCCCGAGGAGGTCAGGTCTTGCGCTAGCGACTCGGCGTTCTTGCGAAGGCGACCGCCCAGATGCAAGAATGCGTCGGCGTCCCGCCCGTCCTTGCGGAGCTTGGCGCTCAGGGAGGTTTCGTCTTTCTTCTCGCCATGCCAGAGGAAATCGTGGAGCGTTTCGGTATCCCGAATGATTCGTTTGTCCAGAGCCGCGAAACCGACTGCCATGTACTCTCCCCGGTGGCGGATGCGGTCCATCGAGCATAAGCGTGTCGTCAACCGCCCGTCGACTACGAACGGACTTCGTATTGCACGACCTCGGGAGGCTGCGTCGTCAGGGACAGGAGCGAGAAGAAGTCGCCACCGCGGAGCGGATCGGAACGAAGGCGTCCCTCGAGACGCCGCAACGAGTCCTCGTCCTCAAACAAGGCGACGACGATGCACTCCGTCGCGGGATGCTGGCCCTGCGCGAGCCAGGCGTCTCGGCAGCCAGGCGCCGACTTGATCGCCGCCGAATGTCTTCGCAAGATGTCGAGTCCTTCGGCCTCCTTGCCCTCCTTGAACCGGAAGCGAGAGAACCGGAGGAACATGTCCGGCGGACGGCGGCCGCTTCTCAAAGACCTTGCGGAGAGCGGTTCAAGAGCCCTTCGTGTCGACGACGCAGAACAGGTTGCCCTCGGGATCCTCGAGAACCACGAAGTCTTCGCCCGGCTCCCGCGGCCGGTAGCGGGTCGCCCCGAGGCCCAGCAACCGTTCGACTTCTCCTTCCTGGTCGTCCGTGTACAGGTCGAGATGCAATCGGCCCCGCTCGGGCGGCATCCCATCGATCGAGACGTTGGGCCCTTTTCCCTCCGGGTCTTTCAAGATGACGAACGGATCGCCAGGAGTGGGCGGCGGCCGGCCGGGTACGTAGCGAAGCGCCGCCTGCCAGAAAGACATCATTCGATTGAAGTCATCGACGTCGATCACGATCGACCCGATTCGGACCGTGCCGTTCTCCATGATTCACGAGACCCGAGAGTCGGGCGATAAACTTTCCTCAGTGCCGCGACATCGCGATCACGTCGTGGGCCGGGACGAGTCGAGGGAGATTCAGGTCCCGAACCCCGAGACCGGCAACTTTATGCCCGCCCGTCGGCGTGGCGCGGACAATGTTCAGCCGGAAGAACATCGGCTCGGAGCCCCAGAAGTGCGAGAAGTGCGGCTCCGACAAGGTCTTCTTCGTCCAGCACTCCCACGGAAACTATCCGATCCTCGATTACGTCTGCCCGAAGTGCGACCTCGGCGGCGACCAGGGTGTGCCCGACTGGTACATGAACCCGACCGGCAAAGACGACGCCCCTGAGGACTGAGCGACCCGGGGTTCGTCCATGACCGAGGTGGTCATCCGCGCGTTCCGGGTCAGCGGCTACGTGCCGGGGCCGTGCCCGAAGTGCGCGAAGGAGGAGCGTGGCCTCGTGATGTTTGAGGACTATGCACTCGGGTGGGAATGCCTCCTCTGCGGCGAAATCGGCCGAGCCGACCGGGTCGAGTGGATCGAGGGGAAGGACCCCGCCCTCGCGGACCTGCACGACGAAGAGGAATGATCACAGGACGCCACAGGCCGGGCAGATGCCGCGGCCGTAGCATTGTTCGCATTTGC
Source organism: Methanobacteriota archaeon (assembly GCA_005878525.1). Taxonomy (GTDB): domain Archaea; phylum Thermoplasmatota; class Thermoplasmata; order RBG-16-68-12; family RBG-16-68-12; genus RBG-16-68-12. The sequence goes on along the minus strand of VBMB01000154.1, from coordinate 4,016 downwards.
GGTCCATCCGCAGGAATCGCCGCTGTCCGCGGCCCTTGCAATGCGGGCAGAAGCCGGTGTCACTGCACCGGGCGCAGGGGCGCTCGATCTTTCGGATTGTGAAGGGAATTTGCTTGTTCGTCGGATCGGCGGCGGCGAGGGCTTCCAGAATTTCGAGCGCTTGCGGCCGGCCCGACTCGCGATCCCGGCGGAAGACCAGGGCGGCCTTCAGCATGCGGGCCTTCCAGTTGTCGGGCGCGACCCGCAGGACATCGTCGATCGCGGCCGCGGCCTCGTCGTAGGCTCGCGCGACTTCCGGGCTATCCTGCGCGGCCTCGTCGTAGGCTCGCGCGACTTCCGGGCTATCCTGGAACTCCTCGTCGTACTCGATCTCCCGACGAAGCAAGTCCTGGCGGCGAGCCTCCCGGGCGCGGTCCGAGAGACGAATCGCCCGTGCCAGGTGGACGACTGCGTACATCTCTCGCGCGGCCGGATCCTCGGGCTGTTCCGTCTGCGCTTCCTCGGAGAGACGAAACGCCGCGTCGAACTGGCCGCGCTCGAGGGCCGCTTTCGCCTCGTCCACTTTCGTCGAGGTCACGTCACCCGTACCAAAGGCGCCGTTCACTTAAGGCTGCCCCACTCATCGTCTCTCGCGAACCTTCATGTCCCGCGAGTCCATCGGCGGCCGGATGCAAGACGCGGACGCGTTCGACGGCGTCGTGTTCCTCGGGACGGCCCGGACCGCGAAGCGGGATCCGTATCGACTCTCCCTGTTTGGCGCCCACCTCGAATCCGACGAGCGGCCCCTGGTCATCCTTCCGGTGCAAGGCGGCACCTTCCTGGTCACCGACCGCCGTCTGTTGGAACTCCGGGCTCACCTCGAGGTCCACGGCGCATGGAACGTGAAAGAGTTCCAAGGATACATGATTCAACGGTCGATCGACCGCGGATCCGTCCGAGCCATCGAACACGCCGTACGGGGGGCGGTCGACGGGGTGGGGAACCGCCGGATTGAGGACGCGCTGTTGTTGACGACCGCGAACGGGCAGGAGGACATCCTCGTTTCCCGAGGGCCCGGGCCGACCCTTCCCGACGCCGACTTCGCAGTCTTGCGCGATGCCGTCCTCGGACGTCAGGCGAAGTAGCCCGCGGATCCGTCGATTCGCCGCAGGAGTTCCTGCGCAGGTTCGTATTCCGGGTTCACGCGGAGCGCGGCGAGGAGCGACTTGCGCGCCTTCTCGCGCATTCCCTTCTGTAGGTACACCCGCGCGAGGTTCGTGTGGGCGTAGAAGTAGCAGCAGTACCGGGGCGCGGAGATGGCCTGCTCGAGCCACGGAATCGCGTCGTCTAGGCGGTCCAGCTCGATCAGGTACGCGCCGATGTCGTTGTACGGATTTCCGAACGATGGATCGACCGCGATCGCCTTCTTGCACTCCTCGATCGCGTCGTCGTAGCGGCCCATGAAGCTGAACGTCCATGCGTGGAACGTGTGGGCCTCTCCGGACGGCGCGAGCCGAATCGAGCGCTCGTACGCATCGGCGGCGCGTTCGAGTTCCCCGGCACTCTGGAGGATGTACGCGGCTTGAAACGCACGCCGTGCAGCATCCTTGCAAGGTTCCTGTGCCGGGTCGAACGCATTCAGGTCGAGCGGACCCCCCGCGAACGTGTCGACCACGACGTCCCGGAAGTGCTGGTCGTAATGACCGGTCACGCGGCCTTCCCAGGCGTGGGCGAGCAGGTCCTCGACCGCGAAAAGCCGACCGAAGTCCACGGGGGACCGGTCGTCCGGCGACCCTTCGACGACCGGGGACGGGGCCTCGTTGAACGTGATCTGGAGGGTCTCCCCCGAGTTGCGGATGAGTTTCACAAACGCGAGATCGTGCACGCCCCGACCGCGTGCGATCAGGAAACCGGGATCCGCGAGTCGGGACAACAGGTGTCGCGGCGGAGTGGCATCGAGCACCAAGATTCGGTCGAACGTCTCGTCCGGCATTGATGGAAGGACGCGCACCCGGTCGAATCCTGCCGCCCGCATGCGTTCGATTGTCCGATTGCGGCGCTCCGGGTCGGTCTCCACGACCACGACGCGCTCCGGGCCGACGACTTCCGCAAGCAGCGCTCCGGGGTAGCCGCCGCGACAGCCTGCGACCAAGATGCGAAGGCCGTCCTCGAGATCCAGGAGGTCGAGCGCGGCAATGAGGCACCGCGCGGACGGCATCGTCGCCGGATTCGCCGCCGCATGGAGCGGCAGCGGCATGTCTGCGTACGCAAGAGGGCCGAACAACTCGGGCAGGAACGATTCCTGCCGGACGCGGAGGAACGAACGTTCGAGTCCGTCCGTGCGCAGAAGGCCGAGCCCCTTCAGCTCGGCGACCAGGTCCTGTCGGGCCCACATCTGCGCCGTTCTCCAGAGGAAGCTAATGACGGGTTAGCTAAAAAGCTTCAGTAGCGCGTGTCACATCCCGAAGTCCTTCGCATAGAGCTGGCGGGCTCGTGCGACCTCGTCCTTCGAGAGCGGTGGCGCCTCGCTTGCGGCGGCGTTCTCCTCGGCCTGCGCGACGGTCTTCGCGCCCGGGATCGTCACCGAGACCTCAGGAAAGGCGAGGACGAACCGCAACGCCGCCTGGGCCATCGTGCGATTGGATCCCGTGAGGAACGAGAGTCGTTCGGCCGCCGCTGCTCGTCCGGCGATCATCGACGGTTGCCAGTGGTGACGGATGTCCCCCGGAGGGAAGCGCGCGTCGGGGCGGATCTTCCCGGTGAGGAAGCCGTTTCCCAGAGGCTCGCGGGCGATGATCCCGACGTTCGCCTTGCGCGCGGCGTCGAAGACTTCCTCAATCCATTCTTGACGGAACAGGCTGAAGGGGACCTGCAAGACTTCCGGCGACCCGGCCTCGAGGCAGAGCGTCGCCTCTGCAGGCTCGTGGACGGAGACCCCGTAGTGATCGATCTTGTGTTCCGCCTTCAAGGCTTCCAGGACCTCGTACGTTTCGGGATCGCCCATCATCTCCATGGGCGGATTGTGGAGTTGGTACACGTCGACATGCGTGGTGCGGAGCCTCTTGAGCGACCGCTCCAGGGCGAAGGCGATGTATCCGGGATCGAAGTTCATCCGCACGCCACCGTGGTAGAAATCCCCGCCAACCTTCGTCGCCATGTGCACGTCGTCGCGGTGGCCTTCGAGTGCCTCGCCGAGAATCTCCTCGCTATGGCCCCATCCGTACACGTCCGCGGTGTCGATGAAATTCACCCCTTGCTCGACGGCGCGCCGGACCGCGGCGATCGATTCCGAGTCGTCGGTTGGACCGTACGAGTTCCCGTGCGCATTCCCGCCGACCGCCCAGGCGCCGAACCCGATTTCGGAGACCTTCAGCCCTGTGCGACCGAGGATGCGAGTCTTCATCCCGCGCGCGTAGTGGCCTGCGTTCTAAGAACCTTTGCGACCCGATGTTACCGGCTCGGGCGTATGACTCGAAACGGATTGAGGGAGCGCCGCGCGCGAAAATTTGGACGCAATCGGGATTGACAATTGCGCGGAAAGTTTCAAATGCTCGCTCGCGAGCCGAGGACTCTCAAAGAGGTTCGATTCCTCATGAACGCGGAGGCGATTCTGATCGGCTTGCTCTTGGTCGCGACGGCCGGAATGGCCATTTTGGTGACACCCGCAGCCCGAGCCGCGACGCTGATCAACGGCCAACTCTTCCAGGAGACGGGCCCGACGACGGCCCTTGGCGGAGGCGACCATGTGTTCGTCCGATTCGGCTCCGACACCGCGTTCGGCGTCGTGTACGGGACGTCGGCGAATCCGAACAACATCTACATCGTCGCGATCAAGGCGCGATACCTCGGGGTCGCTCAGGTCAAGGACGAGCAAGGGCGCAGCTACGCGGAGAACCGGCCGATCAAGATCTACACGCTCTACGCGGTCAAGCTCGATTCACTCGTCGAGTTCAAAGATTCGAACGGCAACGGCATCGCGAACTATGCGCGCGTGTACAACACCACGACCGACCGGTTCAGCGATTACATCAACCGGG
>VBMB01000164.1 GCA_005878525.1 Methanobacteriota archaeon | reverse complement strand
GGAACCGCGAAAGCGAAGCGTCACGGCGTAGCCGAGGAAGCCCTGGGATCCGAGGAAGGCGAAATTGGTCATGTCGTAGAAGGCGACTGCGTTCCCCGTCGATACCGCGATGAGACCGAGGCTCGAGTCGAACACGGCGGCACCGAAGCCTCCGGGAAGCCGTCCGGCGGACTGCATGTCTTCCGAGGCGTTGTCGCGCGAGGTGAGGAGGTAACCTCCGCCGGTCAAAATCAGATCACGACTCACCCAGAGAGGCGTCCCGGGGTACGTCCCGAAGTAGGGCCAATCGTATCCGCCGGTAAATCCCAAACCGGGCGCGAAGTCGAAACGATGGACGCTCGGCGGGTACAGGCCGTCGTCCTCCAGGGAATACAAGCGGGTCTCGGACGGATGGAGGGCGATGCTCGAATACTGCCAGATCGTGGCGGTCTGGGGGGACACGGTCCCGTCCTTTGCGTTCATCATGTGCAGGGCGGACCACTGTCCGGATCCCCCGGCCACGATCGCGTATCCGTCGTCGGTGACGAGGGTCCGGTACACGTCCTCGTCGATGAAGAACTCCCCGATCTTCGTCTGCGTCACGAGGTCGAACGTGGCCACGTAGCTCTGGAACGGGCCGAAGAAATAGTATCCGCGCTCGCCGAATGGAATTCCGACTGCCATGTACGCGCCCCGCGGGGCGACCGTGAGGGACATCGGGTAGGTGGCCACGTGGTCGATCGGAAAGACCCGGTCGACGAGGCCCGTCGTGAGGTTCACCACAGATACGTTCCGGCTCCCGAGGAGGTACAGGAGCGGCCGTACCGGGTCAAACGCGGCCGCCGAGCCGCCGATCGAAAGATTGACCACGGGTCGGGCCGGGCCCACGGCTGCCGGGAGCGCCCAGGTATAGTTGACGATGCCGACGTTGTCGGTCGACCCGGAACCGTCGAAGGCAACCGGAGTATCTTCATTGACGGTCTGATCCGGGCCTGCATTGGCGATGGGCGGTGTCCCATCGGGGGGTGGGGCCAAGGCGCGCGTGGCGGTAGTCGTCAACAGCGAGACGACCACGAGGACCAACACGGCCGCGCGGGCCAGCGATCCCTCGATCGACAATCGATTATTCTTCTTGCGACTCACGGGCGACCGAGCCCCCCCACGCGATGAGTAATGATGGGTGTGCAACCTAGTTATCCTTTGTCTCGGCGTGGACCTGCGAGGCCAAGTCTCGCGGCAATATCGGCGCCCCCCAGCGTTGCGAACTCGTGATGTGGCTCCGAGACTGTGTCTGACTGCGGGCCGCCGGTTCGGCATGGCCCTTCCGGTCGACAAATCACGAACGCCGCACCGCGTTACCGTCGACTGGCAGGAGGGTTTGGCCCCCTATCGGGCGGGCTCCGGCACATCGACGTAGGTCGCCCGGACGACTTCGGCGTCTCGCAAGCCGCCTTCCAGAGGCAGGACATGCCCCGTCTCGAATGCGTGGGATGATCATCGACGGGCGGCGGTCTGGATGAACTTGATCACTTTGACCCCCTTGATTCGGCGGAGTTGGGCGATGAGCTCTTTAAGCCGGGCGGTCGATCCTTCCGCGACGAAGATCTGAAGGCACTCCGCTTCGTCGAGGTGGGTGTGAAGCATCGTGCGGATTTCGTCGAAGCGGTGTTGGAGCATCGCGAGGTCCGCGCGTGGATTCCCCTTCTCGTAGATGACCGCGAGGATGACAGAGGCTTCAGGGCGACGTCGTCCAGGCTGCGGAGAATGGAGTCGTCCATGCTCACGCTGACGATCGGCATGCTACTAACAACCGCGCGCCTCGTACTTGAGATTTATTAAGACCGGACAAATTCTTAAATAACGGCATCGGATGAGCCGCGACGCATGGTCGCCGCGCCGCCTCCTTCACGGAGTCCGACCCGGGAAGCCGGCGCCGCCGCAGACGTCCTCCGGGTCGCACATCTCGGGGTTCGATTGGATCACGCCCCGATTTTGGAAGACGTCAGTTTCCACGTTCGGAGAGGGACCACACTCGCGATCGTCGGCCCGAACGGCGCGGGCAAGACGACCCTCTTCCGCGTCCTCCTCGGCCTCGTGCCGCATACCGGGACAGTCGAGTGGTCCGGCTCTGTTCGGATCGGCTATGTCCCGCAGAATTTCGTCGTGACGGATGTGCCGATTACCGTCCGCGACTTCCTGGGCTTCAAAAGCGGGGCGGGCTTCGAAGAGTCGCTCGCCGCCGTCGGTCTCGGAAGCGCGGTCCTCCCGAAGCGGCTCGACGTTCTGTCCGGGGGAGAGATGCAGCGCGTCCTGATCGCATGGGCCGTCCTCGATCGGCCGAATGTCCTCCTTTTCGACGAGCCCACTGCCACGGTAGACATTGGCAGCGAAGACATGCTCTATGAGAGCCTGAACCGGCTCGAGAAAGAGACTAACATCACCGTCTTCTTGATTACGCATGATCTCCACATCGTCTCTCAGTATAGCGACGCGGTCTTGGCCCTCAATCGGACGGTCCGATTCTTTGGGGCATCCAGCCGATTCTCGGAGCCCGAACTCTTGATGGAAATCTTCGGGAGCGGTGCGGGCCTCGTCGAGCACAAGCACGACTTCGGAGCCCGGGGATTCCGATGACGGAACCGGCAGCTTACGGTTTCCTCGCACTCCCATGTCGCGTTGCCCGGCCTTGCCCTCGGACTTCTGTTCAACTTCAATCCCTTCCTCGGCGCGTTCGGGTTCTTGTTCGCCGCGGCAATCCTCACGTGGTACATCGAGAAGACGACGCGATTGTTCCCCGAATCGATCGTCGGGGTGTTGTTTGTGACCGCCCTCGCCGTGGGGATTCTGATCACCCCGGAAGTCGACCTCTTGGAAGCGCTCTTTGGCGACATCACGACGGTCACTCTGGTGGACGCGCTGCTCGCGGTCGGGATTTCGGTTCTAGTCGTCATCGTCTCGCGGCTCGTGTACCGGCGAGTCGTCCTGAGCATCCTGTCCGAGGAGCTAGCCCGGTCGACGGGGGTCAACGTAGCCCTCGTCAACTTCGTCTATCTGCTTCTGGTGACCGTGGTCGTGGCGGTCGGAATCAAGATTGTCGGCACGGTCCTCGTCGGCGCGCTCGTCATCGTGCCCGCTGCCGCGGTGAAGAACGTCAGCCGAAGTCTCTCCTCCTACGCGCTGCTGAGCGGTCTCGCTGGCATTGCGAGCGCTGGGTCCGGAATCCTCCTGGCCGATTACCTCCGTTTGCCCGCGGGGCCGCTCGTCGTGACGGTTGGGACCGCAATCTTCGCGGGCGCCCTCGTTGCCGGATGGATCGCTTCCCGATCTTCATCGACGGCCCCTCGCTCTTGACCGTCGCTCGGACAAACATGTCCCGGAGATGGCGTGCTGTTCGCGGTCGCCGGGGGTCGTGGAATCCGACGCCACGGTGCAAGGCGGGGACCGGGCGCCCGCATGACGTGCCGCCCAGCCTGCCTTTTATCCGGCGCGGTGCCATGACCGCGTGAAATCGGGATGGAACGATGGTCGACGATTCGAATTTGGATGTCGCGATTCACCACGTCGAGCGGGTTCTGGCGGACCAGCTGAATTCCGTGAACAGTCTCTCTAACAAGGCGAGCGTCGCGCTCGGCTTCGTCGTCACCGTGTTCGGCGGCCGTGTTGCTGTCCTCATCCTACTTGGTGACGAAGTACGACGACCCACCGAATCCGGTTGAGTTGCTTCGGCTCGTCGACGGCGATCCGGACCTCCTGAAGAGGAACTTACTCGCACACCTAGCGCAGGCCCACACGCGGAATGAGGGAACGATATCCGAACGATTTCGGTATTTGAACGAAGGAATCCTTCTCTTTCTTATAGGCGTGGTCGTTTTCGTTATCGGAGTCGTGTTCGTGTGAGCGGCGAAAGCTCGAAAGAGGGGAAAAAACGGTCCAACCCGGGGCCGGAGACGAGCGATCCGTTCAAGATCCTGGGCATCGACCGGTCTATCGACCTGAGCAATCCGCTGGTCAAAGAGAACAAGGCGAAAGCGTCCTCGAAGAAGCCCCGCCTCCAGAACTACTGATCGACGACGCGATCACGGCTTCCTTTTCTCGCGGACGCATGGCCGAGCGGGAGACGCTCGGGGAGATCGACCCTGCGCCCAAAACTATTCGCGGACTAACGGCGGATGATCCTCCCCGGTCTCCGCTGGGTTGCATCCCGCGGAACCGACGCGAGGCCGGCCGCGGCCGGCTCGGGCAGCGCCTGTTCACCCCGCGTCACAACGTACGCGCCGAAGAGAATGAGCGCTCCCCCCGCCAAGGTAAATGCGTCGAACGGGTCTCGCAGGAAGAGGAAGGACAGGACGGCCGCCACGACGACCTCGAGCAGGATCAGGAGACCGGAGACCGTCGGCGAGATCGTGCGCATGCTCGCGACGTACAACAGGAGCGGCGTGAAGGTCGGGACGAGGCCGAGATAGGCAATCCCCAGCCAACCAATCCCAT
>VBMB01000153.1 GCA_005878525.1 Methanobacteriota archaeon | reverse complement strand
AAGGGACACATTTTCCGAATCGGCCACATGGGCATCTGCAGCTTCGAGGACCTCGAGGCGGGATTCCAGGCGTTCGAGACCACCTTGGCGAGGATGGGTCACATAGCCGTTCGCGGTGCCGCCGTGGATGCGATCGCGAAGCACGCGTGAGGTCGCAATCTCACGGTTGCGGCGGATCAGGGGGAATTCTTCCCTTCCGCCTTTCGTTCCACCACAGTACCGCGAAGGCCGCCGCGACCGCGATGGCCGCCGCCAGCACGAACGGCGTGAGACCGGTTCCGCCCCCGCTCGGAGGAATCGAATGCAGCGGGACGACGAACACGAACGACCGGGTGACGGATTGTCCTTGGGCGTCCGTCACGGTGACCGAGACGCGGTAGGCTCCGGTCGTCGCATAGGCGTGTGTCGGGTTGGGGGCGTCGCTCTGCCCGCCATCGCCGAAGTCCCAGTGGTATGTGTACGGCGGCGTGCCTCCCGTGACGCTCGCGGTGAAATTGACGCTGATTCCCGTCGAATCCTCGACAAATCGCGTCGGGGGCGTCACCGTGAGGTTGACGACGGCCGGGGCCACGTTCACGAACAAGACGGCGGACTGGACGGACGTCCCAGCATTATCGTTCACGTTTAGCCAGACGGTGAAGTTCCCGCCCGTGATGTAGATGTGGACCGTGTTCGCCGCGTTGCTCTTGCTCCCGTCGCCGAACTCCCAACCGTAGGAATATGGGGCGACACCGCCGGTCACGGAGCTGGTGAAGGAGACGGTGAGGGGCATGGTTCCATCGTTTGGCGAAGCCGTGATCTCCACGACGAGAGGCGGCGGCGGGGGTGGCGGGGTCGGCGTCACGATGACCGTTGCGGTCTGGTTCCCGGTTAACCCTCCAGTGTCCTTCGCCTCCAGGGTGACATTGTACGTGCCTGGCACCGCGAATTGGTGTTGTGCCGTGGCATCGTTGGACCATGGGGTGTCCCAAGTCCCATCGCTTTCCCAGTCCCACCGGACCTGGAGCAGGTTCGGCGGATCCTGGGCGTCAAACGAGGTCGAGGTGAACGTGAAGACGGTGGATGTGTCTCCGCTGGCAGGCGTCCAGCTGAAGTTCGCGTATGGCGGCATGTTCGTCGGCGGAGGCCGGGGCGGTGGAGTGAAGGTCACGTTCACACTCGCGATTGCGGACGGGTTGCCCGCGTTGTCTAAGGCTTGCGCATCGATTTCGTTGACGCCTGACACCAGAGTCACGCTTGCCGTCCAATCTGCAAGCCCCGTGGCGGTGTACCATCCGCCTCCGGAGACCCGGACCTTCACCACCCGGAGGCCGCTCCCGCCGGAGTCCGAAGCGATTCCGGTCATGGTAATCGACGACGCGTTCACCGTGGCGCCGTCCGGTGGCGACGTGATAGCAACCGTGGGAGGCGCGGTGTCATCCTGGGGTGGCCTCATCAATGGATACCGATCCGCTCCAAGGACCTGGATCGGGTACGGAGTGTCGCCGATCCGGTCGGGCCCGTTGCAGACGTCCTGCCCCGGTCCGCTGCACTGGTCGGCGCCCCGATAGTTGGACCAGAAGTTGCCGCCGTGAGGATAGCCATCGTCCCATGCGTTAGGATTCGGCGACGAATCGTACGCCTGCGAGCCACCGAGGTTGTTGTCGGCAAACGCGTTCCCGAATGTCCGGACGCGCTCCGAGTCGTAGACTTGGAGGCCCTGGGCGATGTTGTTCACGAACCGGTTGTCGGTAATGTTGGCGTCGAACGAGCGGTCCAGACACAGTCCGGGGCCTTTGTTAGACTCGAAGGCATTGTGAGCGACCGTCAGGGTGTGAGTCAACATGGAGCGCTCGATGTCGCTGTCTCGGAGCACCACGTCCTTCGAATCGGTGATGACCATGCCGGCCGAGTTCCGGTCGAACCGGTCGCCCGTGATCGTCACGCCGGCAACGCTCGAGACCCGGATGGCGACACTATTGTTAATCAATGTGCTGTCCGACACGGTCAGGTTCTCGGAGGGATGATCGACGACGAGGCCGGCTCCCTCATTCCGGGAGAGATCGGAGAGCGAGACGGTCACGTTGCGACTGCTCGCGACATGCACCCCGCTCCCTTTCGCAGGGATTGAGGGAAGGTAGGTTTGGTTGGTGAACCAGACCGAGATGTGGGCGAACACGACATCGGAAGAATCGGTGACCAAGACCCCCTGATCGTTGTAGCTGAAGTTCGAATCTCGGATGGACGCTCCCTGCACGTGAGCGAGCTCGAGTCCGACATCCGCATGCTCGGCGGAAACATTCTCGATCGAGACGTCTGTCGAGTCGACGACGATCAATTGCCCGACGTCAGGACCATCGACGACGAGGCCGGATTTCTCCTTGAAGTACCGAATCGGTTTGCCGTTCACGAGGTTGTCCACGCCGATCGAATGAGACGACCGCGTTGGAAGCGAGGAACCCAGGACCACGAGGCCGTCGTGATCGAACGTGTTGCTCCGGACCGTGGCGTTCAGACTTTCGCTCAGCCACAACCCCGCGCCGTTCCGTGAAAAGTCATTGGATTCGATCGTTAGGTTTGACGACCCCGTGACGAGCATCCCCTGGAACTGATTGTTTGACAGCGAGTTGGCGGCAAGGCTGACGTTGGAGCTCGCGTCGACCCGAATTCCGTAGCTGTTGTTCGACACGATATTTCCGACAATCGTGGCCCCACCTCCGCGACTCACGGAGACCCCGACTTGACTCCCGGAGATGTTATTGTCGGAGACTACCACCCCTGGAAGGGTGTCGTTCGAATACAAGACCTGGACCGCCAGATCGGCGTGGCTCACGTCGTTTCGGGCCACGGTGAGGTTGCTCGTGAACTCCAAAGAAAGGTCCCACGCGAACCCCGTGACCGTGGAGTCTTCGACCCGACCGTTCGAGACCTCGATGAAACGGATGCCCGCGAAGGCGAGTCCCGGAGGCTGGTGGACGAACACATCTCGAATGATGAAACTCGCGTCGGTATCGCGAATGAAGATGGCCTCCATCGTATCGACGTTCGTGATCTCCCATCCGGCGATCCGGTACGGATCGTCGGGTGTGCCGTGGCCACCGACGACCCCGTTGGCGGCCGTGAACTCCGAGTTGCTCTGAATCCGAATCGAGGCATGAGGGGTGTGCAACGTGCTAATTCGAGGCGTCGGGAGACCCCCGGAGACGGCGACCGCCGCGAGCGAGAGAAGCGCTGTCAGGGCGAGGATTAGGGCGGTGGAATGAGTCGGTCGCTGCGCTGCCGTCCCTCCCGAAGTCTCCATTGGCGCGAACTTACTTAAACCCGACGCGAAGGGAAGCCATTCGGCTAACGATTAGGCCCGCCAGGTTGCCGCCACCTCGTCCGTCCGATACCGCTGATCCACGACCGTCTCGCGGAGGCTCATCCGCACACCGCCCCGGTGCATCAACAGCCCGGTCCATGCAATCATCGCGCCGTTGTCGATGCACAAATCTCCCGGCGGCACGAACATCCGCGCTCCGCGGTCCGAGGCCATGCGGGCGACCATCTCCTGCAGCCGCCGGTTGCGCGCGACGCCACCGCCCAGGAGGACCTCGTCGTTGTCCAGGTGGGCCATCGCCCGTTCCGTGACCTCGGTGAGCATCGCGAACGCGACCTCTTGAATCGAGAACGCGAGGTCCTCGATTGCCGCGCCTTGCTTCCGTAAAGCGAGCGCCGCCGTGAGCATCCCGCTGAACGCGACATCCATCCCCTTTACGCTGTAGGGCAACGAGAGCAGGGTCTTTCCATCCTGCGCGAGCTTCTCGAGGATCGGGCCCCCGGGAAACGCGAGACCGCATTCCCGCGCGAACTTGTCGAGCATGTTGCCGATTCCGATGTCCAGCGTTTCTCCGAAGACGCGATACCGACCACGGGCGAAGGCGATCACCTGCGTGTTGCCTCCGCTGACGTACAGTAGGACCGGATCCTTCGCGTCGGTGACGCCGCGGCCGATCTCCAGGTGGGCGACGCAGTGATTCACCCCGAGAATCGGGATGTCGAGGGAGAGAGCGAGCGCGCGGGCCGCGGTCGCCACTGTCCGGAGGCACGGGCCCAGTCCGGGTCCTTGGGAGAACGCGATCAGGTCGAGGTCCCGAAGATCAATCCCGGCGACGTCGGCGGCGTTCCGGATCAGCGGGACGACCATCTCCGCGTGGTGGTTCGCCGCCTCCCGCGGATGGATGCCGCCCTTCTCCGGCTTCACCATGTCGTAGACGTTCGCGAGCACGCGGCATTCCTCGTCCACGATGCCCACGCCGACCGTGTGGGCGGTGCCCTCGATCCCGAGTGCCCGCATCCCTTTGGTATCGCGCTCCGTGCAAAAGCGTTTGGCTCGCCGCGAGGCCTAATAACAGCGGCCGCGTTGCGGCCGGCCGATGACCGGCGCGGATCGAGGACCTCTCTTGTACGCGTATCGCCCGATCCCCGCGAATCCGATGACCGTGGCGGTCCTGCTGCTCGGCCTCGTCGTCACATTTGTCATCGGACCAATCGCGGCGGGACCCGAGGGCCTGTGGCCCCTCGGCGGTCTTTGCTTCGTACCCCTCGCGGCGGTCCTCGTCGCGATGGTCGTGTTCAAGCCGAGCCCGACTTTCGTATTCGAGAATGGGATCGAGATCTCGCTCCCGCTCTGGCGGCGGATCCTGGGCGAGCGCCGCTATTATGCGTGGTCGGAGATCCGCGACGTCTACCCACGCAGCTACGAGGTGGCCGGGTCCTTCCTCTCGCCGTTCGCGTCGTCCGCGGGCACGCTCGTCCACACCGGGATCGGGCTCGAGACGAACGAGGGCCGCCGCCTCCTGGTCCGTTTCACTCCGGGATCGATCCGCGCGTTCCGCGCGGAGACGCGCGGCTACCTCGAGGCGATGTTGGTCATCCGAGATCGGTTCGCGCGCAGAGGCGAGCCGATGGTGCAGACCGCGACAAGCTTCTCCGACGACCGTGTCCTCGCGATGCAGGCTCAGGCGCGAGAACCGCTCGTCCCGATTACCGGCGTATTCCTCGCGTTCTTCCTCCCGCCCTCCATCGTGGCCGCCATCTTGATCGTGCTCTCCGTGGCGCGGGTTGAACTCACTCCGGTCATCCTACTCCTCGCCCTCGCGGTCGCAATTCTCCCGCCGGCCGCGTCGATGCTCCGGACGCTCCGCCAGAGCGAGCGCCGGAACCAGATTCTCTCGGAACTCGCGAAGTACCAGGAGCATCTTCGAGAAGACGCGGAGGCCATCCGACCCACTCCAGAGACCGCCGAAAATTAACCTTAAACAAGGTTAACACGGACTCAGATGTCGGGCCCCGCCGGATGGCCTACGAGGTGGCGTCGCGAGCGAGTGCTCCATCCAGGAGGCGGACATGATGCGGATCGCTCACGTCGTAGGTGTGGCCTCGCCATCGGATCGTGGTCGGCCGCCGCGTCCGCAGGAGGCCCGCAGCCATCACCCATGGTACCGCAATCGCGGCGATGGCCGTCCGCAACGCGGGGACGTTCCAGCCCGCCGCAACCTTGGGGGCGGCAGAGAAGAGGGCTCGCCGCCGCAAGGAGGCCTTCGCGATTGAGACCGGGAGAGGCGCCAAGAAGATCGCCGCCGGGATGAGATATGCGACGCCCCAGACCACCGCGAGCGCAAGACAGGCGATGCCAAACAGAATCGAGCCGTTGAACACCGCGAATGCCGCGGTCGCATATCGCCGCACGATGGGCAGGTACAGCGTGGCCATCGTCATCTGGCGGAAACACCACTCGGTGCAGGCCGCTCGGTCCGCGCCCTCGAACGTTGGCACGAGTGCCGCGGGCACGTACGCGATTTTCAGCCCAGCTTCACGCACGGCCTGCGTGAGGATCAGGTCGTCGCTCAACACGTCTCGCCATCGGTCTTCGAGCCGCAGCGGAACCACGAGATCCTTCCGAATCGCACAGGAACCGCCCCATGCGAACGAACGTCGCGGATCGAACAGCACGTTCGCGCTGACCGCGTTCCACTCCGCGCGGACGAGGGACCAGAAGGTCGGCCGCGGGGGAAGGTACCAACGGAACCCTGTCGCGACACCGACGGTCGAATCCGCGAGGGGTTGCACGAGCTGCCGCAACCAATCCGGCGCGGGCCGGATGTCGGAATCTGCGAACACCACGACCTCGTCATCCAGACCGAGGTGGGCAAGGGCCGATCGCAAAGCGTTCACCTTCCCTCGGAGCGGACTCGGATCCGAGAGGATCGTCCCCACGTCCACTCGAGGGAATTCGCGAGCGATCGGCTGGATTCGCAGGAGCGCGGGGTCCGCGGAATCGTCCGCGACGACAAGAATTCGGTACCGCGGGTATACCTGGGACAACAGGCCGCGCACGTTCTCGTCGAACCCGACGTCGAGCCCGCGAACCGGGAGAATTACCGCGACGGATGGCAGGAACGCACCGAGGGCCAGACGCACGGCACGTCGAACGCCACCGCGCAGCCGGATTCCCTGGACGATGGATGCAACGCTCGCGAGGAACGTCAAGACCGCGAGGAGCGTCAGCCCAATCCAAAGAGAGTCCAGCGCCACCGACGCGCGAACCTCAGGTTGCGGAATAAACCTTGTCGCTCACGCGCCCACGAGGACATCGTCGCCCTCGACTCGAACTTCGAACGTCCGGAGCCGGGCAATCGGATTCGCGAGATTGGCGCCCGTTCGCACGTCATACTCCCATCCGTGGTTCGGGCAGGTGACGATGCTGTCATCGAGCATGCCCTCCCCAATCGGGCCGCCGCGATGCAGGCACACGTTCGAGACAGCGTAGAATCGCCCTTCCACGTTGAACAGCGCGACGGGATGGCCTTGTACGACCACGACGCGTCCCTCCCCCGGAGGAAGGTCCGATATCTTCGCGACCCGAACGAACGTCGCCATCAAGACCCACGAGCCGCGACCGCCCCATGAACATTTGCGAAGTTTTATGGAAGGCCACCTGCATGGGCAGGCGGGTCTCTCCATGACACGCGAAGAGCACGCGAAGTTCTTGGCCCAGTGCAAAGAGTTTGTCCTCGGGATGAACCGGCTCGAGCAGACCATCACGAAGATCGATGCGCGCCTCACGAAGGACGAGCAGCGCTCGGCGTTCAAGGAGGTCTTCGAGTGGCTCGGCACGACGACGGAAGTCCCGCCGAACTCATACACGCGGGAATGGGCACGAGAACTGCTCGCGGCAATCGGGGCCATGGCGCAGTACGACAAGTACGAGGGCTCGCCGGACTCGTACATTCTGTAGCTGCGCCGGCGTTCAAGGTCGGACCGGCCGCCGAAAGTCCCACGAGATTTTCTGCTCGCTTGAGTGGAACGACTCAGATCCGTCCAGAGAGGCGAAACCTTATTCTCGCCACTCGCATCCGTGGGCCCGAGGGCGTGGGATCGTGGAGTTCCGGAACGAGCGGACCTGGCAGAACGCGGTCGAGATGAACCGGACGGAAGAATTCCACGCGGCGTACGAGGCCGCCGTCGACAAAATCCGCGGGGATTTCGACCAGAAGCATCCGATGATCATCGGTGGCGAGGACGTTTGGGCCACGTCGACATTCGAGGACACGAGTCCTGCGGACACGAAACTCGTCCTCGGCCACTTCCAGAAAGGAGGCCGCCCGCATTCGAAACACGCGATCAAGGCCGCGAAAGCCGCGTTTCCCCACTGGGCCACGACCGCGTACACGGACCGAGTCCGACTCATTGAACGCGCCGCCGACCTGGTCAGCGAGAGAAAGTTTGCCCTCGCGGCCCTCATGTCCTTCGAGAACGGGAAGAACCGGTACGAAGCGATGGCGGACGTCGACGAAGCCGCGGACCTGATGCGCTGGTACGCCGCCGATATGCTGCGGAATCAGGGCTATGAACGAGCGATGGGGCAATTCCTCCCGGGGGAAACGACTCGATCGACCCTGAAGCCGTACGGAGTGTGGGCCGTCGTCGCGCCGTTCAACTTTCCCCTCGCGATCGCGGCCGGGATGTCGACCGGCGCCCTGATCACGGGCAACACGGTGGTCTTCAAGCCGGCGAGCGACACGCCCTTCATGGGCCTTCGTCTTGCGGAAATCCTGCGTGATGCCGGCGTCCCGTTGGGCGTGTTCAGCTACGTCACCGGACCGGGCGCGACCGTTGGGCAGGAACTCGTTGACAACCCGGACGTCGACGGATTCGTGTTCACCGGATCGAGGGCCGTGGGAATGAAGGCACTCGAGACCTTCACCCGAACGCGCCCGAAGCCGATCATCACGGAGATGGGCGGCAGAGGTCAGAAGTGCTCCGCGTGCTCTCGCGTCCTCGTCGACCAGCACGTGAAAGATGCGTTCGTCGCCAAGCTGCTCTCGGAGACCGAGAAGATCAAAGTGGGCGACCCGACCGTCCGCGACGTGTACCTAGGACCCGTGATCAACGAGGCTGCCGTCGCAACGTATGAAAACGCGATTGCGGAAGTCCAACGGTCGAAGGGAAAGATCCTCTCGGGCGGCAAGGCGCTCAAGGGAACCGGTCACTTCGTCGAGCCCACGATCGTGGACGGCTTACCCCGAGACCACCGAATCAACAAAGAGGAGTTGTTCGTGCCGATCCTCTCGATTGTCCTCGTGGACGGTCTCGAAGATGCGATTCAGGTCGCTAACCAGACTGACTACGGCTTGACCGCGGGGATCTTCAGCCGCGAGCCCGCCGAAATCCGTCGATTCTTCGCGGAAGTCCAAGCGGGCGTCTTGTACGCGAACCGGACCGCGGGCGCCACGACGGGCGCGGTCGTCGGCGTGCAGCCCTTTGGGGGTTGGAAGATGTCCGGAATTTCGGGGAAGTCCGCGGGTGGCCATTACTATCTCCCGCAGTTCCTCCGAGAACAGAGCCAATCGGAGTATTCATAACGGTTAATCACCGGAGCCAAGACATCTCTCCCCGTCCCTTCGGATGTCCCAATTCGCGCGTCCGGAGAAATGTTAGATAGAATCCGCCGAATCTCGTCACAATGTAGCACGGAGCGCGCCGGTTCCGTGGTCTGAGTGCACGGGGGGTTCGTCGGTGATCGGGGAGGAGACAGACTACCGTTTCGAGCGAGTCTGGCGACAGCAACTGATTGCATGCGCCGTGGTTGCGGTGATGATCCTCTCGGGCCTCAGCGTCTTCGTTGTCCGGGCCTCCGGCCCGGCCGCCGCAGCTGGTCCGTTCCGCTCTCTGCGAATCGGAATCAATCCGCTTGTCATCACGACCCTGAATCCGCTCAAGATCACCCTCGCGGACGAGTACGTGGTGGTGTATAACGTATACAGCACGCTCATCACGTACGACAAAACTTACCATGCGATCCCCGACCTCGCGACCCACCGGAGTTTGGCGCCCGACAATCAGAGCTGGACCTTTGATCTCGTCCAGGGTGCGTCGTAAACCGGATCGCTCACGACCCGGAGGAGATTGCCGCGCTCGTGTCCCGGTCGCTCGAGGATGCCGGGCTGAGGCCCGCGGAGGAGTTCGTGCTCCGCTTCCCGCATGAGCTGAGCGGCGGACAGCGGCAGCGCGTCTCCATCGCCGCGGCCCTGGCCCTCGAGCCCGACTTCATCGTCGCCGATGAACCGGTGTCGATGCTCGACGTGTCGATCCGGACGGAAATCCTTCAGCTCATGATGGACCTTCGGGAGAAACGCGGCTTGACTTACTTGTTCATCACGCACGATCTCAGCCTGGCGTGGATCCTGGCCGATCGCCTCGCGGTCATGTACCTTGGGAAGATCGTGGAGCAAGGGACCGCGGAGCAAGTCATCTCCCGTCCGAAGCATCCCTACACGCAAGCGCTGATCTCCGTCGTCCCGAGTCCCGATCCGCGGCACCTCGCGAAGCGCACAATCCTCAAGGGGGAGAGGCCGGACGCCGTGAACATCCCGAGCGGATGCCGATTCCACCCGCGGTGCCCCCTTGCGTTCGAGAAATGCGGATGGAGCGCCGACGAGGTCGCCGACGAACTCAGGTCCCTCTCGGCCGGAGGCCTCTTGCCCGAGATCGCCGGAATCCAAGTCCAGAATCCGGGGACCGTTGCGATCGGGATCGTGCCTGGCATGACGCCCGGTTCGGCGGCCGCCAACCTCCGCCGGGTCGCGTCGGAGAACCGTGACTCGCGGCTCGCCCTGAAGGGCATCGCGGACATCCGGGAGAACGGGGACGCAATCCGTGTGACGCTTCAGGCGTGGGAGGAGCCGGTGCTCGTTGAACTCGAGCCCGGCAATGCGGTCGCGTGCCATCTCGTGACGCCGCCCGCGGAGTCCGTCCCGACGGTCACGGCCTGAGCCGACTCATCCGCTCCAGGAGGCGGTGGAAACGAGAGACGCGGCTGCCCGCAATCAGCCGGGAGGGCAGCGGAGTCACCGCGGGCCACGCGGCGACGGTCGTGCGCCAGCGGGCGAGGATGTAGGCGCACGGGAAGAACGTCACGATCCCGAGGAAAATGCCGAGGTTCAGCAGCCCGGTGGTCGTCGTGAGCGCGCCCGCGAGGGGCTCGACGACCACGAGGCCGAGGGTGTACGCGAACGCGCCCATCGACAACACGGTCGCCCGCTGGCCGGGCTCGAGCCGGCGGTTCAGGAACGCGGTCGTGAGGGCGGGCTGCAAGCTCCACACGATGTACAGGGGCACCTGGAGCAACGCCGCGCCGGGAAATTGTCCCGCGCCGTACATGCCGAAAAACGCCGCGGACGCCATGAAGACCAGGAGGGCGAGCGTCCCGAATTCGCCGAGGACCCGCGTGATCGTCCCCGCGAACGCGGACCAGATCGCCGCGACGAGGAGGAAGCCGCCGATCGAAATCGCGATCGCGGATTCGGAGAGGCCGAGCGCCTGGAGGTACAGTGGCCGGAACACGGCCATCACGTAGAGGGTGACCCCGAGGAACACCTCGACTCCGATCAACAGGGCCACGCCCTCCCGTCGACGCACGACCCGCAGGCCTTGCACGAGTTGCTCCACGTACGTCGACTCGGGAGTGCGTTCGACCTTCGGCTCTCGGAACGTGACCGCGACCCCGATCGCTCCGAGATTCAGGATGGCGCCGACCAAGAGCGTGAGTCGCAGGTCCCCGACCACCCCGACGAACACGCCGCCGACGAACGCCCCCGCCGCGTTCGAGAGGAGTTGGATCATCGTGACTCGGCCGATGTATCGCGGGAACTCCGTCTCGTGGCCCGCCTCGAGCAACGTCTCGTACAGGTACGCGGAGGTCCCAATCGAGAACGCCGCACCGAGGGACCACACGACGTTCGCCGCGACGTAGCCCCAGAACGTTGCGCTGATGCCGTAGCCCAGGATGCCCGCGGAGCGGAACAACTCGCTCAGGACGATCGTCCGCCTTCTCGGCGTACGGTCCGCGACGACGCCGACGGGGAGCTGGAACACCAGGAGCCCGACCCAGAACGCGACGTCGACGAGCGTGAATTCGAAGTCAGAGGAGAGATGGCCGCGGATCCACAGCGCCCAGAACGGGATCCAGATCGCGAACGACGATGCGGTTTGGTACGCATAGAAGCGACGGACGCGCGTCCGCAAATCGGAGGATGACACCGGCTTCGTGAACCGCGAAAGCCCCATTCCCCTTATACGATGCGCTCGAGCCGGGCGTGCGTCTGAGAAAACGTTAAGCCGCTTCCCGGCGTCCTCGAACCACGCTCCGAAAAACGGGTTCCCGAGCTCGTCCGACCCATCGCGCGGAGCGGTAACATGCCGCTCCTGACGGTCAAGGGCCTCAAGACTCATTTCCAGACCCAAGAGGGGACCGTCCGGGCGGTCGACGGCGTCGACTTCACCTTGGGAGAGGGCGAGAGCCTCGGGCTCGCGGGGGAGAGCGGCTGCGGCAAGACGACGGCGGCCCTATCGATCATGCGCCTCCTCCCGTCGAACGGGAAGATCGTCGAGGGGACGATCGATTACGTCGGGTATGACCTCGCGAAGGTCACGGAGGGCCAGCTCCGCGGGATCCGGTGGAAGCACATCTCGATCATCTTCCAAGGGGCGATGAACGCCCTGAATCCGGTGAAGCGGATCGGGGACCAGATCGCGGAGCCGATCGTCATCCACGACAAGGTGGACAAAGAAGCCGCGATGAAGCGCGTCGGCGAGCTACTCGAACTCGTCGGCATCCACCGAGAGCGTGCCCGGGAGTACCCGCACGAGTTCTCCGGTGGCATGCGGCAACGCGTGATGATTGCGATGGCCCTCGCGTGCAATCCGAGGATCGTGATCGCGGACGAACCGGTGACCGCGCTGGACGTCATGATCCAGGCGCAGATCCTCGAACTCCTCGAGCGACTCAAGCGCGAGCTCGATCTCTCGATGATCTTGATTTCCCACGACCTCAGCGTCATGGCGGAGACGTGCGACTCGATGGCGATCATGTATGCCGGGAAGATCGTCGAGCGGGGGAGCGTGCGAGACGTCTACAAGAACGCGAAACACCCGTACACGAAAGACCTGATCGGCGCGTTCCCGGACATCGAGGGCCCGCAGACCCTGCCGGCGTACATCCCGGGCCTGCTGCCCTCCTTGATCAACCCGCCGGTCGGCTGCCGCTTCCATCCGCGATGCAAGTTCGCTTGGCCGCTGTGCGTCGACCGGGAGCCGGGCCTCGATCCGGTGGGCGAGGGCCACTTCGCCGCGTGCCACTTGAACACCACGACGCCGCCGCCGAAGGAGGCGACGTGAGGTGGCCCGCGAGCCGTACCTGGTCCTGCGCGATTTCCGGGTGTGGTTCGAGAAGCGCCAGGGATTCTTCGCGGCCTTGCGGAGGACCACGCCGGAGTACGTGCGTGCGGTCGACGGGGTCGACCTCGACGTCGGGCGGGGGGAGATCTTCTGTCTCGTAGGAGAAAGCGGCTGCGGCAAAACGACGACGGGCAAGGGGATTCTGAGGCTCGTCCCCCCGACGGGAGGTGACGTCTTCGTCGGGGTGCCGAAGAACGTCCTCGACGACTATGAGGCGGCAAAGGCGGGCCGTGGCTCCGCGGACCTGGAAACGATCCGGCGCCAGCATTCCCTCTCCTGGAAAGAAGACCGGCCTTGGACCGTCCCGCACTTCGTCCTCCTCGGGATCGTCGTCGCGGTCGCCGGTCTGATCGCGACGGCACTGCCCGCGTTCGTCTCCGCGTCGGTGTTCCATCTCCCCTTCACGAACGGCTGGAGCTACATCGGCTACGGGCTGGTCGTCGCCCTCCTCGTCGCCTATTTCGGGAGCATCCCGCCGACGCGGCCGACACCGCGGACCACGACCGTCCTCGGAGGCTTGGCGGTCCTCTTATTCAATCTGAGCACGTACCTCGGCCTCGTGTTCTCCGGGTACGTCGACGCGACCGGGCTCTATCAGTCCCAGGTGTGGGGCGATCAGACCGTTGCGATGCTCGGTGCCACGCTTTTCGCGTTCGTCGTCGCGGTCCTCGTCGGCCGGGTCCTCATCTGGAACCGGTTGCGGGAGGAGGGCCTCGAGGGGATCAAGATCCAAGGCTTGCGGCAGAAGCTCCAGATCATCTTCCAGGATCCGTACGAGTCGCTGAATCCGAAACACTCCGTGTACGACATCGTCGCGGAGCCGCTGATCGTGAATAGACTCAGCCGGAACCGCGCCGAGACCGAAGCGCGGGTCGAGCAGGCCCTATCCGACGCAGGCTTGCGACCGCCGCGGGACTTCCTGTTCCGATATCCGCACGAGCTCTCCGGAGGCCAGCGACAGCGCGTGTCGATCGCGGGCGCCCTCGTCCTGGATCCCGAGTTCCTGGTGGCCGACGAGCCCGTCTCGATGCTCGACGTGTCGATCCGCACGGAGATCCTCGAGCTGCTCCTGGAGCTGCGCGAGAAGAAAGGCCTCACCTACCTGTTCATTACCCACGACCTCTCCCTCGCGTGGGTCCTCGCGGACCGCATCGGGGTGATGTACCTGGGGAAAATCGTCGAAGAAGGGCCGACGCGGGAGCTGATCAAGAATCCGCGGCACCCGTATACGAAAGCGCTCGTGTCCGTCGTGCCAGTCCCCGACCCGGACCGACGGCGGCAGCGCATCATCCTGAAAGGAGAGCGACCGGACCCCTCGGACATCCCGCCCGGATGCCGGTTCCATCCGCGATGCCCCGTGGCCTTCGAACGATGCGGCTGGACCGCCGAGGAGATCGTGGACGATCTGAAGGACCTGGCCACAGGTACGCCGGAGGAGGGACTGTTCGCGGGCCTTCATGCGGACTCTCCGCTCGCCTTCACGATGCCGGCCGCGCCTCCGGACGCCGAGGCGGCGATCCGTCGAATCATCGAGGGGAACGCGGAGCAGTCCCGCGGACTGAAGGCGATACGCACCATCGAGCGTGCGGATGGCGGGATCCGGGTTTCGTTGCACGAATTCACGGAGCCGGAGTTGAAGGGCATCGCCCCCGACGTCAAGGTGTCGTGCCACCTCTTCGCCTAGGCCAGGGTTCCGGCGCGCACGGTAGCAAACGCTCGAAGAGCCACAACCCTTACTACGAATCGACGCGTAGCGGGCGCGGGCGGAAGGCATGGACAAGCTCATCATCACGGTCGCGCCGACGGGCTCCGTGCCGCGGAAGAAGGACACGCCCCACGTGCCCGTGACACCGGACGAGATCGCAGAGACCGCGTATTTGTCCGAGCAAGAAGGTGCGGCGATCATCCATGTCCACTGCCGCGACGAGAACGAGCGTCCCACATCCCGATTCGACATTTTCCGGGAGAGCGTCGACAAGATCCGCAAGCGGACGAAGCTCGTCGTCATGACCTCGACGAGCGGCATCGCAGGCCAGACGGACGAGGATCGTGCGACGCCGTTGAAGACGAACCCGGACATGGGCTCGCTCACGACGGGAACCCTCAACTTCGTCGGGCGCAAGCCGTCCGTCGTCTACGTGAACACACCGGAGACCGTTCAGTTTCTCGCGAAGACGATGCTCGATCAGAACATCAAGCCGGAGCTCGAGGCCTTCGATGTCGGCTTCGTCCAGCAAGGGAAACGGCTGATCGATGCGGGCCTCGTGAAGGAACCGGCCCATTTCCAGCTCGTCATGGGCGTGCGTCGTCGCGGGCATGTCCCGGATGCAGCTCCCGATGACGACGATGGCGATCGTCCTAGGCGGCCATGTCCGCGTGGGCCTCGAGGACAACCTCTACCTGAAGAAGGGCGTCCTCGCCCGAAACGAGGAGTTGGTCGCGCGCGCGCGGCACCTCGCGGAGGATCTCCAACGGGAGGTCGCGTCGCCGGACGAGGCACGCGGGATGATGGGTCTTGGCCCGCAACGATGATCATGCGAGGCCGGTCACGCTCTCCTCGAACGCTTCGAGGGTCTGGCGGATCGTGGCGTCGTCGTGGGCCGTGGACAGATATAATGGCTTTCCCGGTTTCACGAAAATCCCTCGGGCCAGCAAGGAGGTGTCGAGGACGCTCCGACGCGCTTCGTTCGCTTCGAGCGTGTCCCGGTAGTTGCGGGGCAACCGATTCGTAAACAGGACCGAGAAGACGGTTCCGACGGCTGGGACCACCGCAGGCACATCGTGGTCGTTCAGAAGTTTCTCGAGTCCCGAGGTCAACGCGTGCGTCGTCTTGAGGAGAGCGTCGAAAACGCCGGGCTTCTCGAGTTCATCGAGAGTCGCCATCCCAGCGGCCATCGCGATCGGGTACCCGGCGAACGTGCTGCTGTGGAAGAATTCCCCGCTCGCCGGATCCGCAAGGTCGAGGATGTCCGACCGTCCGAGGAACCCCCCGCAAGGCAGGCCGCCTCCGATGATCTTGCCGAGGCAGGTTATGTCCGGCGTCACGCGATACGCGTGTTGGGCCCCGCCTAATGCCACCCGAAAGCCGCTCATCACCTCATCGAAGATGAGCGGGATGTCGTGGTCCGCTGTGATTTCGCGCAACCCTTTCAGGAAGTCCGGGTCCGGCGCGATGTACGATCGCTCGACCGGTTCCACGATCACGCACGCGAGACGGTCCGCGTGGGCCCGAATCCGCGCCTCGGTTTCGGCCAGATCGTTGAAGGGCAGGACGACCGTGTTCTTCAGGACCGAGTCAGGCGTCCCGCGAGATCCCGAGATCGGTACCAGGCCTCGTCTCACCTCCTCCTTCGACGGCGTGTGGCTCACGAGGAGTTCATCGACACCGCCGTGGAAGTGGCCTTCGAACTTCGCGATCATCGGACGCTTCCGGTACGCCCTCGCGAGCCGGACGGCGTGAACCGTCGCTTCAGTTCCGGACATCGTGAAGCGCATCTTCCCGTCCGGCCGGAAGATCCGGAGGAGCCGTTCCGCATAGGTCGCCTCGAGTTCGTGGGGAGTGCCGAACATTGTCGTGCCGGCCAACTCGAGGCTGTCCCGAATCGCTTTCAAGACGCGCGGGTGGCCGTGGCCCAGGATGAGGGGGCCGAAGGACAGGCAGTAGTCGATGTACTCGTTGCCGTCGAGGTCCCACAGACGGCATCCTTTCGCCTTCTTCATCGCAATCGGGTACGGATCGAAGTATTTCACGCCAGCCGTGACGCCGCCCGGGAGAGATCGTCGGGCCCTGTCCGCATACGCGTGCGATGCCTTCACCCTGACTGCCAGATCGGTATCCGAGTCGGGTTTGGTCATCTCCGGACGCCATCTTGCGTCCGGCCGATATACTCTTCGTGGACCACCAGAGCCATCCGGGATGTCCACGGAGCCGCTCGCGACGTTACCGTGATTCGGTCGGCCGTCAACTGAGCCCGAAGCACTTCCGCCCCCGCGTGATGGGGCTCGTTCTGCGGCGCGTGCGAGAGAATGCTAGTGCGGCTTACCTGCGGTAA
This sequence comes from Methanobacteriota archaeon, assembly GCA_005878525.1. Classification (GTDB taxonomy): domain Archaea; phylum Thermoplasmatota; class Thermoplasmata; order RBG-16-68-12; family RBG-16-68-12; genus RBG-16-68-12. Next base: position 1,149 of record VBMB01000153.1, on the reverse strand, counting down.
GCGACCGTGTGGTGTTGCGTCGTTTGCTCGGGAGAGGACATCGGGTTGATCCTTGATGGTTCGGATTCGGCAACCTCGTAAATATCTTTATATCGGTCCGAGGTGACTTGTTTGCGCGTGCGCGCGTATGCGCGCACGCGAGGATGCTCGAGAGAATGCCGACACGCGAGCTTGGTAAAATACTAGCGGCGCTGAAGAGGGCCACGTCGCAGGATTTCAGCGGACGCTCTTTTCAGAGTCGACTGCGTATTCAGAAGGCAATCTACTTTCTTCGGGCATTCGGGTACGGCCCCACGAAGGAATACTCGTTCGGCGACTACTTCCATGGTCCGTACTCACCGAAGCTCGCGAACCAATATTACGACCTCAGGAGCCTCGACTCCGAAGAGGTTGCTGTTGGCCCCCCGCCTGCGTTCCCGCCGGCGGCCATCGAATTCCTCCGGGAGGCCATAAAGGCGGGAAACGACGTGCTCGAGGCCGCTGCGACGATGCACGCGTTCTTGACCAGGAACCGTGACGCGTCAGGAGATGACGCAATCGCATACCTCGGCAAGGTTAAGGGCTGGCTTGTTGGCCGCGGGAGAGAGGCGTTGTCATTACTAAAGAAACACGGACTCGTTCCCGGTGCCACCTAGACACCGACGTCCTGCGCTGCGCCCTGGGGGACGATGTCGCCGACCGCGTGAAAACCTGTCGGCCGTTTCTCCACAGCGGCAAGCAACTTCAATCCTGCGCCTCATTCATCGTCCTCGGGGAACTCGTTAACGAGGTCCTGACTGAACCAAAGAAACTTGACCTCCAAGACGTCGCCCGAATCCTCGAACTGCAGACCAAGAGTGGCAACCTCGTAACCTACGGCCTCGGAGACAAAGCCACTCGAGTCTTCGCGATGGCGAAGGAATTGCGCTCACGGGAGCGCGAACTGACCCCTTGCGATGCGATGATCGTCGCTTGCGCTATCGAGGACCCTGTCTGCTCAGTGCTCTATACCTTTGACCGGCTGCTGTTGGAGAGCCACGTGATCCAACGCTACGTGGCAGACCACAGGCGCAAGATCAAACCGGTTGAGTCGGCGGAGCATTGATCGTGCCTCTGTCCGCGATGAGCCCTTCCTTCTCGTTCGCGGTCGGGAAAAGCCAACGCTCATTA
>VBMB01000152.1 GCA_005878525.1 Methanobacteriota archaeon | reverse complement strand
TCGGGGATCCCATGACGGCCACGATCGTGTACTCCGTGCCAACGGACGTCGCGGTCCAGGAGATCCGTGCCCCTTCGATGGTGCCTCTCGGCGCGTCCGTGACGGCGCGTGTCGTCGTGCGGAACGAGGGCGCGACCGCCGCAGACGCCCGCCTCTTCATCCGTGTCTACCGGGATGAGATGTCGCCCGCAAACCTCGTTTTCCAGGAGAACCGAACGGTCGCACTCGCGTTTGGAGAGACGGCCCTCGTGAACGTCAGCTTCTCCGCGACCGCGTTTGCGCGCTACCTGATCGACGCGGCGGCCTCGATTCCGGGTGACGCGATCGCCTCCGACGATGAGCGAGTCGTCCATGTGTCGACGAATGCCTTCGCGTTCCGAGACGACATGGAGGCGGGCAACGGGAACTGGACGGTCAGCGGCGCGCCGGACGACAATCCGGAATGGTCGCTCCTGAACGCGTCCGCGGCGAACGGATCTGCCCACGAAGGTTCGTTCGCTTGGAGGTTCGGCTACGTTTCCAACACCACGCTGACTCCCGCGAACCCGGCGTGGCGCGCCCTCACGTCCGCCACCATCAACGTGACGGGATCGGCGTACCTCATCTTCTATCACCGCTTCGATTTCTCAAATGCAACGGATTCGGGGTCGCCCGGAAACTCTCGGACGACGGTCGAAGTGCGCTACGGGGCCGCACCGTGGGCGGTCCTCGCCACGTACTCCGGGAGATCCTTGCAGTGGGGAGGCGTCTCAATCCCTCTCGCCCCTCCCGTGCTTCCCACGACCATACAACTACGGTTCAACGCGACCGCGGGCGATATGCCGGGCCATGGCGGCTGGTGGATTGACGACGTGGCCATCGCGACCCGAGGACTCACCCACGCGGTCGTCCTTCTGCCTCCGTCCCTCGCCGTGGACGCCGTCGCGGGGACGTTCGCTTCTGCGAGGCTCAAGGTCGCGAACGTGGGAGACTTCGACGATCCGTTCCTCGTGAATGCGTCGGTCCTCGTCGGGTGGGGGGCGCTGTTCGCGCCTCCCGGGGCACTCCCGACCCTCGCGAGTCGGACAGTCATCGTTGGGCCGGATCGGGATGCGGCGATCGACCTGGCAATCCTCGTGCCGCCCGGCGCCGCCCCGGGCGCCTATATCGCAACGATATACACGGCGGGACCGATGAACGCGAATGCTTCGGCAACGATCACCGTCTCGGTCCGCGGGGAGTCGACCGGCGGCTTCGTCATCGTCGCAGCCATCGCCGGAATCCTAGGCGTCGCGGTGGCCCTCGTCGGGTTCCTGATGTGGAGGCGACGTACCCGGCGTCCGCCCACGTGACGGAAAAGGTTATTCGCACATCTCGTCGTTCGACGGCCGTGTTCGTCTCACACGAACTCCTTCGTCGCGGGGCCGTGGAGGAGCGCGCGTACCAGGTGAACATCGCCCGCGCGTGCCTCGAGCGATCGACGCTCGTGGTCCTGCCGACGGGCATGGGCAAGACGGTCATCGCTGCGATCGTGATCGCGGAGGTCCTCCGGCAGCGGGGCGGTCGGATCCTCTTCCTCGCCCCGACAAAGCCGCTCGTCGAGCAGCACGCCGCTTCGATGCGCAACGTCCTCGTCGTCGACCGCATCACGTTGTTCACCGGCGAGGCGACTGCCCCGGAAGACCGGGAACTCCTGTGGCGGGAGAACAAGATCATCGTCTCGACGCCGCAGGTCATCCGGAACGACCTGCGGGCGGAACGCATCTCCCTCGACGACGTCAGCCTCATCGTCTTCGACGAAGCCCATCGCGCGGTCGGCGACTACGCGTACGTCGACGTCGCGGCGGCGTACAAAGACGTCCCCGGCCGGCTCGTCCTGGGGATGACCGCGTCCCCCGGTTCCTCCGCGGAGAAGATCCTCGAGGTGTGCGGGAACCTCGGCATCACCGCGGTCGAGATCCGGACGGAGTACGACCCGGACGTCGTGCCGTACCAGCACGACCTGCAGATCGAGCGGATTCCGGTGGAGGCGCCGGACGTCTCCAAGGAGATCCGGAAGCTCCTGCAGACCGTGGTCGACGAACAAGTCGCCCGATTGAAGAAGCTCGGATTCCTCGCGGGCAAACCGAAAATCACGCGCAAGGACCTCCTGGCCGTCGGGAACGAAGCCCGCGCGCGGCTCGATTCCGGCGTGAAGGACGGCCGGCTCTACGGCGCGATGACGGCACAGGCGATCGCGATGAAAGCGGACCATGCGATCGAACTCGCGGAGACCCAGGGGCTCGGCTCCCTCCGATTGTATTTCGGGAACATGGAGAAGGATCCGAAAACGAAGGCCGACGTCCAGTTCCTGAAGCACGCGAAGGTGCAAGAGGCGATCCAACTCGCCGAGGCCACGGAGGTCGAGCACCCGAAGCTCGCGAAGACCGGCTGGATCGTCCGCAAGCAGTTCATGGAGAAACCGGACTCCAAGATCATCGTCTTCGCCCACTACCGCCAGACCGCGGATCGGATCACGCAGGAACTCGCCCGCATCCCGAGCGTGCGGCCGATGCGGTTCGTCGGGCAGGCGTCCCGCGGAGAGGACATCGGCCTCTCGCAGAAGGAACAAGTCGACATCCTGGAGAAGTTCCGCGCCGGACAGGTGAACGTCCTCGTCGCCACGTCGATCGGCGAGGAGGGCCTCGACATCCCGCAGGTCGACCTCGTCGTGTTCTACGAGCCGGTGCCCTCCGAGATCCGCACGATCCAGAGGCGCGGCCGGACCGGACGCAGCGCCGCGGGCCGGGTGATCATGCTCGTCACGAAGGATACGCGCGATGAGGCGTATCTGTACAGCGCCCGTCGCAAGGAACGAAAGATGCATGTGGAGCTCGACCGCCTCCGGAAGGATCTGAAGCAGAAGATCTTCGTCGGGGAGCCGAGCGGGGAGACGTTCGTCGCGGCGGCACCGGAGCGGCGGATCGAGGCGTTGCGAGCGCAGTCCCGCGAGCCGCCGCCGCTTCCGGAACCACGCCCGCGCGCATCGAAGAAAGGACAGACCACGGTCGAGGATTTCTGACCGCGAATCCGTCTTGATTTTATACTTCGGATGTCCGTATCGAACCCCGGGCCATCCGATGATTCATTGCCCCGAGTGCGGGTGGGAAATCGACCCGGACGACGAGATGTGCCCGAACTGTGGGGCGTACCTCGCGGACTACGAGAACCTCGAGCCGTCCGAGGACGGAACGTAATCAGCCTCGGAACATGTCGCGGCCCGCGCCCTTCAGGAACTCGCCGAAGCCGCCGCTCGGCGCGGGGATGTCCCCGCGCACGACCTCTCCGGACGCCGCATCGAGCAGGATCGTGTACGACCGGGTTCGGTACTCGTAGGTCGAGAACCAGATCGGCGCGTGGAGGAACTCGGAGTCTTTGACGTCGACTTGTGTGCGGGCATCTTCGATCACGTCGACGAGATCCTTCAGCAAATCGCGCTGATGGCCGTCGACGTCCTCGCGGGTGAGGCGCTCCGCCTCGTCCTCGTCGACCTCCGCGTTCAGGAAGCGGGAGTCGCGCACCATGCCGCCAGTGTCGAACGGGACTTTTAGGCCGAGCGGCAGCTTGTACTCTCGCGTCGGGAAGTCCCCGGAGCGGCGGCCGAGGACCTTCCAGAAATAGTCGCGGCGAAGGTCCCCGGTCCGTCGTTCGTTCGTCCCAGTGCGCGTGAGGACGCCGGCGTAGGCCGTCGTCGCGTCGACCTCGAACACGTAGAACGGCAGGTAGACGCATTCGAGCGACGTGATCCGAGCGGCCCGGCGGAGGTCGTCCGGTTTCATGACCCCGCCCTCCATCCAACCCTGGATCGCCCGCAAGGCGCCGTCGCGGTCCATGCGGGCCGCGAGCATCGAGTGCGTCAAGACGAACGGCTTGTCGCCGCGGATGCGCGACGCCGTGCCGCAGTACGGGCACGTCACGATCACCTCGCCCGTGGTCAGGTTCAGCGGTCCGCCGCACTTCGGGCAGTTGATCGATGTGACGAGCTCGGGCATGCCGACACAACACTCATGGGGAGGTCGAATATAGAGGCTTCGTGGGAAGTCTCAACGCCCTTCGGCGCGGCAGTCTCCTGACCGTCATCCTGCTGTTCGCGCTGCTCTCCCTCCTGCTGCTCGTGATCCTAGCGATCGCGGACTACGCGCTCCAGACGCAGGCCTTCCCCGGCGCGTTCGCGATCGTCGTCGGCTTGGCAGTCCTCTTCATTTTCTTCCAGTGGTTGATCTCGCCCGCGATCGTCCGATGGGCGATTCGCGATCGACGTGCGATCACCGCCGAGACGAATCCGTGGGTCTATCGGACCGTCGAAGAACTCGCGAGGCAGGCCGGCGTCCCGACGCCGAAAATCTGGGAGAGCGGGGACGCTTCGCCAAACGCGTTCGTGTTCGGCCGGACGATCTCCTCGGCGGAACTCGTCGTCACACAGGGCCTCTTGGAGCGCCTCAATCAGGACGAGATCCGTGCGGTGCTCGCGCACGAGATCGGGCATCTGCGGCACCGCGACGTGATCATCATGACGCTGATGTCCGCAGTGCCCCTGATCGCGTACGTGATCGCGCGCCTGGGCTTCGAGGCGCTTCGCGGGAACGTGCGCGTCCGCGGAAAGGGGGCGGGCCAAGCCTTCATCATCATCATTGCCTCCGCGATCGTCTCCTACGCGGTCTACCTCGTGGCTCAATTGCTCGTCCTGTACCTCTCGCGCACCCGCGAGTACTACGCCGACGCGTACAGCGGTGCCGCGACTCGGGACCCGCACTTGCTCGCCTCGGCCCTGACGAAGATTGCGTACGGGCTGTCGCTCGCCCGGCCCGACGCGGAGCCGTCGGGCCTCCGGGCGTTCATGATCGGCGACCCGGTGAAGGCGGGAGAGGATTACCAGGAACTTCAGGACCGCATGGGCCGCTACGATTTGGACCGCGACGGGCAACTCGATGCATACGAGCTGCAAAAGGCGGTCGAACAGGAGCGGAAGAGCCATTGGCGCCGCGCGAACGAGCTGTTCGGCACCCACCCGCCGACGTACAAGCGCATCCTCGTCCTCGAGGAAATGGAAGAGGAGATCAAGAAGGGCGGCCTTCCGCGGAACATCTACAAGTTCGTGTGAGCCCACCGCGAATGGAGCGGACTCCTCGCCCTTGGAACCGTCCGGACCCTAGGGAATGTACTTGCGCTGGGCCCGGCGGATCGCGTCCTTCTCCGCGTCCCTCGCCATGACGAAGATCGCCCCGAGGACGATCATCACGAGGATCGACAGGAGGATCAGGTACATGAGTTTCGCGAAGTCGTTCGAGCCGCCCGTGAAGATCGAGCCGTAGAAGCTGCCCGCCCCGACGACGAAGAAGCCGCCGGCCAAGGGGCGCGCGATCGTCCGGTCGTGCGTCGCCGCGTACATCATGTAGAAGCCGAGGGCGAAGACCATCGACGTGAGTCCGGTCCACCAGAGGCGCTCGTCGATCCGGAGCGCCGGGGCGACGAACAAGATGTAGGCGAAGATCGCCACGAGGACGATCGTCGCGATCGCCCCCATCGCCAGGAGGACCGTCGTCGACAGCTTGGGCACTGTGGGCCCGCTCGGAGCGGGGGCCGGGGGTTGCTCCATGGGATCAGCTCTGGACGACCGGCTTCCCGCACTCCGGGCAGAACTTCATGCCGCCGGGGACCTCGTGGCCGTCCGGGCACTTGAGCGTCTGGGCTGCGCCGCACTCCGGACAGAATTTCTGTCCGGGCCCGACCATCTTTCCGCACTTGATGCACGGCTTGCTGCCCGCGGCGATTGTCGTGTCGGCACCGCAGTTCCCGCAGAACTTCGTCGTCACGGCGTTCATCGTGCCGCACTTCGGGCACGGCCGCTGTTGGGTCTGCTGCTGCTGGGCGATCATCCCGGGCATCTGGGACGCCATCCCGTAGCCCATGCCGATGCCCGCGCCGAGGCCCACGCCGGTGCCGGCGCCGCCCGAGGGGTTCGACGCGGCGGCCTTCATCGAGTCCGCGAAGGCGAATTGCTGGTACGCGGCCGCGTTCGTGCGGCCGAGCACCTTCGCCGACGCCATCTTCTCGAGGGCTTCCTTGATCGACTCCGGCAGCGGGATGTTCAGGCCGCTGATCTGGAGGATCTCCAGGCCGAGGGTCGCGAAGTGAGGCTTCGAGTTCGCGAGCGTGCCCTGTTCGATGTCGTTGAGGCTCGCCGCGAAGTCGACGACCTTCAGGCCGTTCGCCTTCATCTTGCCGAGTGTGACGTTCAGTTGTTTCATGAGCTCGTTCTTGATGCGGTCCTCGACTTCCGCGGAGGTCGCCGCGCCGAACGTCCCGACGAACTGGTTGATGAACGTCTCCGGGTCCTTGAGCCGGTACCGGAAGTCCCCGAAGGCGCGGAGCTGCACCATGTCGAAGTCCGGGTCCTGGAACAGGAACGCCTCCTGGGTCCCGAACTTCCCATCGAAGATGCGCTTCTGGAGGTAGTAGACCTCCGCCTGCTGGACGACGCCGGAGAGGGCCTGGATGAGCTTGCCCAGGATCGCGACGTTCTGGGACGTCAGCGCGTACCGGTCCGGGCGGTCCAGGTATGCGAGGACCTTCCCGTCGCGGTAGAAGACCGCGATCTCGTCCTCCCGGACGACGATGTTGTCGTTCATCCGGATGTTCCGCGGGACCTTCCACATGATGTTCTGTCGCTTGAACTGGTCGTCCCAGGCGACCGTCATGGCGCCGACGATGCCTTCCTTCCGGCCCGCCGTCTGATCCGTCCGCCGTGCACCGCCGAAGAAGAACGAAATCGGGATCATGTCTTCACCTCACCTGGATGCCGGTCACCGCCATCGTCCGGTTCTTCCACGCGGTCTCGAAACCCGCGATTGCCTCGCGGCACGCCTTCAGGGAGGCGTCGTAGCTCTTCGGGTCGCCCGCATCCCGGATCATCGGGACGACCGCGGCGGCCTTGTCGAGCGAGTCGAGCATCGCGTAGTCGTATTCGTACAGCTTGTCGAGTTCCGTCTCCTTGATCTGGATCGTCGCGCTGATGCCGGAGTACCCGCCTTCCGCGTGACGCACCTTGGCCTCGAGGCCTTCGACCGTGAAGATGATGTTGCCGATGCCCTGGAGGCCCTGGATCTTTCCCTCCATCGCCAGGCCGTCGCGGATGTCCTCGAGTTCCCCGCGGACGCCCTTCAGCTGATTCGCAAGCTGGATGCGGAGCAAGTTGTCCGCCGCGCGGATGTCCTCTCGCCGCCGGTAGCCGGCGTAGCCGGGGATCACCAGCTGGATCTTCTTGAGCAGTCCTCGGTCTTGTTCGACTCGGTCGCGGATATCGGGCATGTTCGGTTTCTCCGAGCGTTCGCCTTATGATTTGCCTGGATATGTATTTAGGGGTGTCGATGGAAATCCGAGGGCGTTCCGCGTTTCACCACAGGGAGAACCCGGGCCGCTCGCCGTCCATCACGCCGCCGGACGAGCCGTCGACGAGGATGAACATCTGCTTTCCCTTGTGCGCGTACTCCATGAACCATACCGGCGCGTGCAGCAACTCGCCGTCGTACGTCGTCGGGTAGACCTGGATCGATTCGAGGTTGTCGACGCGCGTCTTCGCCTGCTTCTCCGCGAACTTGTGGGCGAGCGCCGCGGCTTGGGATTTCGCCTCCGCCTCGGTGACGTCGCCGCTCTGCACGTCGACGCCGCCGGTTTGGCGCTTGTCGAAGTTCATCTTGTTCTGCAGCTGGAACTGGAATCCGTCGTCCGGCTGGTACTTCACGTATCCGCGCACCGCGACGATCGGGATGTTGTACTGCATCTGGATCCGGTCCCGGACCCGGATGACCTGCGGTTGCGTGTTGACCGGCTGATTCCTATTCTGGGAACCCGCGGCGGCGGCCGCCATCGTCAGGGCGAACAACGCCGCACCCGCGGCTTTCTTCGCGCCGGAATCGCCGTGGGCCATCATGCCGACGCCCGCGCCCGCTCCGACGTTCTTCGTCCCCTGGAAGTCGGCGACCACGGAGGTCGGGACGATCCAGTACGGAACATAGCGGAGGGTGACTTGACCGACATCCGAGCGTTCCGCGACCTTGCGGCGGAACAGACCCTTGTTCAGCCACTTCCCGCCCGCCTCGAGGGCGGACTCGTTCGAGAGTTTGTTTTCCAACATGTAGTGCTTCTGGATCATTTCGGCCGCGCCGCCGGCGCCCATCGTCGTCACGGCGCCGCAATAAGCGCACACCACGAGGGCGAGGCCCGACCCGGGGGTCAAGGGCGCGCCGCACGAGCTGCATTTCATGGATTGCGGCATCGCCGGAGCCCGGACTGGTTGCACGGGGGCGTTCGGGTTGTACGGTTGGCCCATCGGCGTCCCTCGCGGGACACCGGGAGCCGGGACGGCATAGCCGGGAGCCGGCGGCACACCGGGGGCGACTTGTGCCGGACCGACGACGCCTTGCTTGGCGCCACAAAGGTTACAGAACACCGAGCCGTCCGCGATACGTCCACCGCACTGATTGCAGAACAGGGAGAGGCCTCCGATTCGGGAGACGAGGCATCGTCGGCTTACTTAAGAATTTCCCTCTGAGTTTTCGGGTCGGTAACTCCGAGAAGCCCGACGCGAACCGGACCGCAAACCTATTCCGGCGGGAGCCCGTGTTCGCCGTCGAGATCCCGAGGCCGCCAACTTGGCCGGATTCGCGACCCGCAAGCTGATGGCATTCTTCAACCTCGGCCCGGGGGACAT
>VBMB01000151.1 GCA_005878525.1 Methanobacteriota archaeon | reverse complement strand
CCTCGAGTCGGCCGTCTTTCGACTCGACGCGCGTCACGACGCTCGCATGGGCCAGGCCGAGGATCCCGGCGATGAGTCCCCCCGTCGCCGAGTTCACGAGATCGTCCGACTGCACGCCGGTCAACACGAGGTCGTGAGGCAGCGTGCGGATCGCTGCCGCGAGGAGACGCGCGACCTTGCCGACGTCGTACGCGGCCGCCTCGTCGAACGCAATCCGCGTGACCTCGTCGGCCCCTTTCGCGAGCGCCTCGCGAAGCATCTGTTCCGTGCGTTTCGGGCCCGCCGTCAGCGCGATGACCCGGCCCCCGGATTTCTCCTTGAGGCGTACCGCTTCCTCGAGCGCGTACTCGTCCGCGCCGTTCAGCTTGTAGTTCAGCGCGTCGCGCTTGATATCTTTCCCGTCCGGCGCAATCTGGAACTGCAGGTCCGGGTTCGGAATCTGCTTGAGGCACACGACGATGTTCAGGGGCACGGCGCGCGGCCGTAGAAGAGGACGCTATTTAATCGTGTCGTGCGATTCGAGTCCGCGATGGTCGACACGCCCTGGCGGTCGCTTCTCCCACCGGACCGTGGACGCGAGTATCTCGCCCTGCTTTCGTACCTCCCGCTGACGGGATTTCGCAAGATGCTGACCCTCCAGCGGCAGAGTGGCAAGGTCCGCGCGCAGCTGGCATCGACCCCCGGTCTCATCGGATATTCGTTCCGCGCGAAGCTGATGAGCCATCGCTTCTGGACCCTCTCCATCTGGGAAGACGAGCGGGCGCTGATGGCCTTCGTCGGGAGAGATCCGCACCGCACCACGATGAGCATCCTCCAGCCGTACATGGCCGAGACCGCGTTCACCCGATGGACGATCCGCGGTTCCGACGTCCCGCCTTCGTGGGACGACGCGATGCAGCGAGCCGACGCGACGTCGACGTAATGAAAGACCGGCAGGCCGTCGGGCCTGCCTTCGTGTGCCTATGGGAAAATCCCACGCCACTTGTACGCTTCGACGACGCGAGCGATCGCCACCATGTACGCCGCCTGGCGCATGTCGACCTTCTTCGCTTCCCGCATGTCCCAGACGCGGTTGAAGGCGCTCACCATGATGCCTTCGAGTTTCTCATCGACGTCTTTTTTCGTCCAGAAGAACTCGGACAGGTTCTGCACCCACTCGAAGTACGACACGGTCACGCCGCCGCCGTTGGCGAGGATGTCCGGGATCACGAGGATGCCCCGCTTGTGCAAGATGTCGTCCGCCTCGGGCGTCGTCGGACCGTTCGCCCCTTCCGCGACGATCTTTCCCTTGATCCGGGGGGCGTTCTCCGAGGTCAGGATGCCTTCCAAGGCGCACGGGGCGACGATGTCGACGGGGAGCTCCAGGAGATCTTCGTTCGTGACCTCCCGTGTACCCGGGAATCCGACGACGCTCCCGGTCTTCTCCTTGAACGCGAGGACCTCTTTCGGGTCGAAGCCTTTCTCGCTGTAGATGCCGCCCCTCGAGTCGGAGACCGCAACGATCTTCGAGCCTTGCTCGTCGTGCATCAGGCGGGCGTAGTGGGACCCGACGTTGCCGAAACCCTGGACGGCGACGGTCGCGCCTTTCAGGCTCAGCTTGACCTTCTTGCCGGCTTCGCGGGTGGCGTACATCATGCCCCGCGACGTCGCTTCGTCTCGGCCGAGCGACCCGCCGATCACGAGGGGCTTGCCTGTGACGACACCGGGCTGTGCGAACCCTTTGTTCATCGAGATCGTGTCCATGATCCACGCCATCGTCTGGCTGTCCGTGTACACGTCCGGAGCGGGGATGTCCTTCTCCGGTCCGATGATGATCGAGATTTCGGAGGCGTACCGGCGCGTCATGCGCTCAAGCTCGCCCTTCGACATCTCCTTCGGGTTGCAGATCACGCCGCCTTTCGCCCCGCCATACGGGATGCCCATGACCGCGCATTTCCAGGTCATCCAACACGATAGGGCACGGACCTCGTCGAGGGAGACGTTCCAGTGGTACCGGATCCCACCCTTGAACGGGCCGATCGCGTCGTTGTACTGCACGCGGTAACCGGTGAAGACGCGCACCTTGCCGTCGTCCATCTTGACCGGGAAGTGCACCGTGAGTTCGCGGCGCGGGTTCTTCAAGACCTCGAGGAGCCCGGAGTCCAAGTTCAACTTCTTGCCGGCCCGGTCGATCTGTTCCCGGGCGATGTCAAAAGGATTCAGCGTTTCCTTCACTTTCACCATGCGACACGCCTCCCGAACATCCGACAGATGTCGAAGGTGGCCGCGAGTAGAGCCGTCCGCTTTTAAAGATTGTGCTCGAAGTTGTGGGAACGATTCTCACGGTCCGTCCGGAGGACGCCTCAGCGGTTCCGGTCGTCGGAGGCCGCCTTCGCATAGTCCGACGGATCGACGAGGTTGTGCGGTTTCTCGCCGCGGAGGAACCGCAGCACGTTCTCCAACGCGGCTTCCATCGCGCGCCCTCGCTGGCCCGCGACGAAGGGGGCGACATGCGGCGTCATCACGATGTTCGGAAGGTCTTGGAACGGGCGATGGAACGGCCGTCCGTCCCGCGTGTCGGGGTATGTCCACCACGTGTCGAGGGCGGCCCGGAACCTCGGACGTGCTTTGAGATGTTCGAACAGATCGTCTTCGACGATCAGCTTGCCGCGGGCGATGTTCACGAGAATCGCGTCCTGCTTCATACTCGTCAGGAAACCACGGTCCACGAGGCCCAGGGTCGCGCGAGTTAGCGGGAGCGCAAGGAAGACCGCGTCCGCCTGAGGCAGGTATCGAGGCAGATCCTTCATCGTGCCGACATCATCCGCAATCCCGCTCGAGGGACGCGACCGAGCGACCCCAACGACGTGCATGTCGAACGCCTTGCAGAGCCGCGCGATCTCCGATCCGATCCCGCCGAAGCCGAGGACGAGGGCCGTCGTGCCGGCGAGCCCCTTGTTCTCGACGGTTTGATTGAATATCCCCCGTCGGATCTCTTCCGTTCGAGCAACGATATCCTTCGCGGCGGCGAGGAGGAGCGCCATCGCATGTTCCGCGACCGAGACGCTGTACGCGCCCGCGTTGCTGCACACGATCACGGACGGCGGAAATCGCTCGAACGGGAAATGGTCCACTCCGGCCACGAGCGACTGAATCATCCGCACCTTTCGCGCCTTCACCCGGAAGTCTGGCGGAAACTCCCGGGGGAATCCCATGGACACGACGACGTCCGCGGTCGGCCATGCCTCATCGCGCTTCTCCGGCGGCAGGTCTTCCAGGAAAACCGGTTCGAACGCCCCGGCCGCATTCCTCGCCACGGCGGCGCGGCGCTCCGCGTCCATCGGGACGATGAATAGGACCCGGGCCATCGTCCCACCCGACGCCGCCGCGGGACTTGGCCCTTTCGACGTTGACTAGGTCAGCATTCCGAGTAGCCGCAGCTGTGGCACTTGACGCAGCCTTCCTCGAACACGAGGGCCTTGCCGCACTCCGGGCACTCCGGGTTCAAGCCTTTCCGCAGCAGCTCCGCGGCGTCGCGGGACTCCTTCTCCATCTCGATGTCCGTCTCGACCGCGCCGCCGAGCTCATCGTACGTCTCCACCGGCGGCTGGACTCCGGTCTTCTGCATCCCGATGTGCCGTTTGATTGCCTTCGCAATCGCGTCGGGGATCGAGTAGACGCGCTCCCCATGGTCGACGGCGATCCGCGGGCTGCGGATGCCCTCGAGCTGGTCGATGATCTCGTCGACCGGGACGCCGGACCGCAGGCAGAGCGAGACGAGGCGCGCGATGCCTTCCGTGAACGACGCGGTGTATCCGCCGCCGCGGCCGATCTGCGCGAACACCTCGAAGAGGCCTTTCTCGTCCTCGTTGACCGTGACGTACAGGGCGCCGTACCCGGTGAGAATCTTCTGCGTTCGGCCGGTAATGACATCCGGACGGGCGCGCGGCCGGACGACTACCGGCTCGGGAGGCACCGCGACGTGAATCTGTTTAGGCTTGTCCGTCTCCGCGACGCCGATGTTGAGGACCTGGTCCTCGCGCGAGCCGTCGCGGTACACCGTGATGCCCTTGCACTTTAGCTCGTAGGCGAGGAGGTAGGCCTTCTTCACGTCCTCGACGGTGGCCTCGCGCGGCATATTGATCGTCTTCGAGACCGCGGCATCGCAATATTCCTGGAACGCGGCTTGCATGCGAACGTGCCATTCCGGCGCGACATCGTGAGCCGTCGCGAAGACCCGCTGCCACCTCTCCGGGATCTCGTTCAGGCCTCGCGGCGATCCGTGGTTGTCGAGGATTTTCTTTACGAGGTCCTCTCGCCAGAAACCTTCGCGTTTCGCGACCTCCTCGAAGTAATCGAGGAAGTAAGGAAGTTCCTCGCCCTCCATCACCCGCTTGTACCAGATGAGGCTGAATTCCGGCTCGCAGCCGCCAGACGTATCCGCAATCATCGAGAGCGTGCCGGTGGGCGCGACCGTGGTGACGTAGGAGTTGCGGAGCCGCAGGTCCTTCTCCTGGTGCCGGCTGCCCTCCCACGCAGGGTAGACGCCGCGCTCCCCAGCGAGCTTCGCGCTCTCGCTATATCCAATTTCCTGAATAAATTTCATGATCTTACCGCCCCATTCGACTCCCTCCTTGGAGTCGTAGGGGACCTCGAGCATGAACAACATCCGCGCGAAGCCCATGACGCCGAGGCCGATCTTCCGAGTGGCATAGGTCATCTCTTCAATCTGCTTGACGGGGTACGCGTTCATGTCGATGACATCATCGAGCATGCGCACCGTCGTCCGGATCGTGCCCTCGAGTTTCTTCCAATCAACTTCCCACCGGCCCGCGGGGCGTCGCTTCATGTGGCGTCCGAGGTCGATCGATCCGAGATTGCAGGACTCGTACGGCAAGAGCGGTTGTTCCCCGCACGGGTTCGTTGCCTCCATATCCGCGACGTTCGGCGTAGGTTGCCGTCGGTTGTTCTCGTCGATAAAGAAGAGACCGGGCTCTCCATTCTTCCAAGCCTGAAACGCAATCTTGTCGAGGACCTCACGGGCATCGAGCTGTCTGACCGCACGTTGATCCCTCGGATTGACGAGGTCGTACGATGTCCCAGCCCGGACGGCCTCCATGAATTTGTCGGTGATTGCGACAGAGATGTTGAAGTTCGTGATCTCGGTGGTTCGGTCTTTGCACGTGATGAATTCCAAGATATCGGGGTGGTCCACTCGCAGAATCCCCATGTTCGCGCCACGTCTCTTGTTGTGAACCAAGATCCCGTTCGCGACGAAACTCGCAGGTCCAGGGACCTCGATGTCCGCGGTCGCCGCACGATCTAATCGAATCGCCGTCACGCGAGTGTAGACCCTCGATACGTCCGACATCTGTCGAAGATGCTCATTCGCACCGAGCTCTGGGAAGCGTTCCATGAGAGCGACCAGACTCTTTCGCGGCAGCGCGCGGGGATGCTCCTCGCTGATGTAGTGCATCAGCGCACGGTATAGCCGCCGATTGGCCCCTCGGCGCGAACGTCCCGGTCCGCTGCCGCGACCAACAAAAGAGTAACTCGCCCGCAAGACCCTAGCCTGGTTCGGAATGATGTCGGAAGTGTTGACCTTCGGTCTCGGTGCCAGTTCTAGTCGTTCCTGCTTTCGATCTGAGACAAACCCGATTTCCTCAGAGAAGGTGCGCACGCTGTGCTCGTCTACAATGGAAAGCGTGTGAACGGTGAGGTGACCGAGAGCATTCTGGCGACTTCTGATGATCCCACGTCGAGCGACAACGCCCAGGGAGAGGAGAAGTTGCTGGGCTTCGATCGCGAGGCGTTCGGACGTTGTTGAGAAGCTCGGATATCCGCTGGTGGAATGGAGATGGCCGTCCCCCTCGAACAATCCGCGGAGGAACGCGCGCGCGGTGCCTGCCGATCCGGTCAGAACCTCGGTCGGAATGAACGCCTTCGGCGAAGATCCCTTAACCCATCCCAGGCGCTCCATCCACCGCACGAGATCGCGTGACTGGAATTGGATGTCGACATACCCGCCCCCCTCCCCCTCCGTGATTTGGTTCGGTGCGAGCCCAAAGTTGTTGTCCATGAGAATCCGAATCCGCTCCATGACTTCGATGTCCACGGTTCCGACCGTGATGATGAAACGTCCCCCGGAGCTGGTGCAACCATCTGCCATATACAGCCCCAGGAGCTCGGAGAGCTCCGCGTTCATCTCTGAGGGGACGCGGATCCGCGTCGCGTTCGGATGTTGCGGCCCTAGAGGTGGCAGAGACCGGTCGAGACCGAGATGCCCTCCCTTCACGATGACGAGCCAATCGCCATCCCTTAGGTCTTGTGCCTCTCGCCAGACAATCTCTCCAGCGTCGTCCACGACGGCCAAGGCGTGGTTGTATGTTGCGCCTATCCGGAATCCGAGCTCCGTTTCAATCGAGTAAATCTCCGCGGGCCCATTATCCTGGGCGACGAGGGCGTGCGAGTATCCCGTTCCGTCGAACACCCGATCGCGGGTGAAGTTTTCTCCCAAGGGCGGACTGTTCAGGAGGCGCCCGAGCGGTTTGAGTCCTCCGGAAGTCCGCAGAAGGCTGTCGACGGAGATGCACCCGCCCTGTTTGACCGTTTGAGTGGACGCATCGAAGATCTTCATGAACGATACAGGTCCAGACGCGACTCCCATTGTCGATTTCACGAAGTCGCCCTTGGGACGCAAACGCGAAAAGGCAAAGCCAGTTCCGCCCCCGCCCTGGTGGATCAGTGCCTGCTGCTTCAGAGCGTCGAAGATGCCGACGAGACTATCGTCCACAGGGAGGACGAAACAAGCTGAAAGCAACTGCAACTCGAGTCCCGCGTTCATCAGAGTCGGACTGTTCGGCAAGAATTCAAGACTTGACATGGTGCGAAAGAAACTCCTCGCCGTTTCCTCGACTCGGATCTCGCTCGCGCCGTAGTTGCGCGCGGAGTCTCAACGACCTTTCCCTTGTCGTCCTTTCTCAGGTACCGCTTCTGCAGGACTCGCAGAGCGTTCTCGGACAGCTTCGGATCGGGTTCACGGGCCACAACTTCGATGGCCCTTGAATCAGCAACCTTGATTTCTTCCATGGGGAGACCTTCTCCAAGAGGGACGGAATGCGACGTAGGCTAGATGAGGAGACCATCCCTGGGGGTGGGCGCGGCGAAAGAGGTCACCGGCCATAGTCCTTTTTGAACCACGTATGTTACCAGCAGCACGAGCGGCTGTTACCACGTTTGTTACCATACGGACCGTACGGACCCTACGGGTCGGCACCGTATGAACTCTCGGAGAGTGCCCCGAATGTACCCCTTTGATGGAGGTGTCACAGGAAGGGAAGGGGTACCACCCGGGCAGCATGCTGCGTCCCGCGAACGTCGATCTGGAGGCTTGTCTCGGGCGACGCATGACCGCGGTCCACCGACGCGAGCGCGATCCCCACACGCAGACTCGGTGACATCGTGCCACTCGTCACATGCCCAGCGTCGACTCCACAGGAAAGGACGCGATGGCCGGGCCGTGGGATTCCCCGGTCGTCCATCCGGACACCAACGAGCCGCCTATAATCGCCCCGTGCTCGCTGGGCCTCGAGCGCCTCGCGGCCGATGAACGGCCGGCCCCACTTGACGACCCAAGCGCAGTTCACCTCGAGCGGCGTCTGATGCCCGTCGAAGTCTTGTCCGGAGAGGAGGTAGCCTTTCTCGAGACGGAGCGTGTCCCGCGCCCCGAGGCCGATCGGCTTGATCCCGAGGTCCGCCCCGGATTTCAGGAGCGATTCCCAGACCCACGATCCCTCAGCCGATGTCGGAAAGAGCTCGAATCCCGCCTCTCCTGTGTACCCCGTTCGTGTGACGAGGAACGACGCCCGTCCAGTGGCAACGGAGGGGTCCCGTGCCGATGGGATGGCGCTTTCTCCCGAATCCGACTTCCCCCACCCCTCGATTTCCGGTGGAACCGCGCGCGGGCGGGCGCCCCACGGCGCGGGAGGCACGAAGTCGATCGTCACGCCGGCGAAGGGCTTGACTCGACTCAAATCGATCGACGTGAAACGTTGGAGGAGCCCGGGCGCCCGCGGACCCTGGAGCGCCAGGCAGAGCCGCTCCGTCGTGCGGTCCGTGAGCACGACGTCCGCGGTTCCGTGCGTCTTGAGCCACGACCACACAACGACGCGCGGTCCCGCATTGCACACGAGCAGAAACCGATCGGAAGCGAGGCACGTGACGATCACATCGTCGAGAATCGTCCCGTCTTCGCGAAGGAGATGCGTGTATCGCGCCTTCCCGGACGACGTGGGCACATCGTTCGCGCTGAAGCGATCAAGGAAGGCGTGCGCCGTCGAGCCCTCGACGAAAATCTTGCCCATGTGACTGACGTCAAAAAGGCCGACGGCCTGGCGGACCGTGAGATGTTCGTCGACGATGCCGGAATACTGGAGAGGCATTTCCCATCCGCCGAACTCGATGAAGCGCGCGCCCGCGGCGCGATGCCTTTCGAAGAGCGGAGTGCGCGACGCCATGCGCGACGGCAACGCGCGCGTCGATGAAAGCCTTCGCTGCGTTCGTGCGAGCAAAGCTTATGCAGGCCCCCCTCATAGCCCGCGGCCACCATGGGCCTCTTCCGGGAACTCCGCTATGAGCTGAGCTCCCTCATCTTCGGCCTGGGGATTCTTGGGATGATTTTCTCGCTCACCCAATACCTGATCCCGATCCAGAGCCCGGACTGGCTCCAGTCGATCCATCGCGCGGTGGGCAACTACGTCGTGTGGGAGGCGTTCTTGGGCTTCCTCGCGGTCCTCGGCGGCGGATTCTACTTCGTCGACACGATTCGGAAGGAGCGGGAGTTCGAGCGACTCCTCTCGACGCCCTCGAAAGAGGTGTTCGTCAAGAACATGGGACGGATCGAGGAGCTCACGTACGACCATCTGCCCTCCGCGTACGAACGGCG
>VBMB01000150.1:1435-8422 GCA_005878525.1 Methanobacteriota archaeon | reverse complement strand
GATTTGGCGTCGTGATAATAAGCGTTACGGCCACGAAATCAGGCGAACAACCGTCCCTTGCGGGTCCCGCCGCACGAGCGACCCGCATGCGCGCTTCCGCGACTACGGTTTCCGGGGGACTAACGGCCAGCCGATGTGCGGGGCGAAGATGACGTAGAGTCCGGCAACAAGAAGGATGAGCCCCGCCAGTGTGATCCCGCGGCCGAGGAGGTCAAATCCATATTCGATGCATCCGTTTTCCCCTGGGCCGTACTTTGTACACGTCGAGGAAACGAATGTCCCAGCGATGAGACTCGCACCACCGACGAGCGCCGATGCGATCGGGACCCAGAACTGCCAATCGACCTGGCGCCGGTTGCGCCCCCCTTCGCTATCTGAACGTTCCGGAGTCTTCAACATTCACCGCCGAACGAGACCGACCGAATCCCTTTGGAAGGTTTCGGTCGAACGAAGCGAGAAACTGATTCGCCGCGGTTGCGGCAAGAAATGAGGCTCCATCCTGAGGGAACGTTTAAGTCGGCCCTGGGTCTACGCCGCGGCCGCGGGCCCGTAGCTTAGCCTGGTTGGAGCGTCCGGCTGATAACCGGAAGGTCGCCAGTCCAAATCTGGCCGGGCCCACTTCGGGCCTGGGTTGTCCGGTTCTTCACCAGGGCTCGACTCACTGACCGAGGGCCGCGAGGTCGCGGGCGACTCCCCGCCTTCGACACAAAGGTCGCTCCTAGAAACCCCGCGAAAGCTTAAGCCGTGGATGTGCAGCGTACGACCCGGTGTCACTCCCATCCTCGGTCTCCCATCGGTGGTTCCTGGTTGTCGTCTTCGCGGCCATCGGGCTCGTCATCGCCACGTCCTTCGTTCTGTACTCCGCGCAACTAGCGCGGCCACCGCCTACGGAGAATCTCGTCTTCTCTCCGGCGGCGTTGGTGGACGGCAACGCCTCGTTCACCGTTCAGAACGTGTCCCACGGACCATACCTGTTCTCGGGATTCCAGATTTCGCTCATCGTAAACGACTTCGCGGGAGGGCCGGTCGCCCTGGAGCCGAACAACTCGGTCGCGCGCATGACGATCGGGCCGAACCATTACCGGATCGCGTGGTCGGATTCGGACGGAGATGGAGCGGTCGATGTCGGCGATTCGTTCCGTGTCGCGGGCGACGGAGGTCCGCTGCCGGTGTTGAGCTATTACGAATTCGATCTCCGCTGGCAGATGCAGTGGACCGCGAAGGCCACCTGGTCGACGTCGTGAGGGACGCGCCTCGCGATCGATGCCGCGTTATGCCGGCCCGAATAATTCTCGTCGCAACTCTTATCACCGCACCGGCGGTCCAACGGCCGGAATTCGGAGAAGACCCCGTTGGGATACGTCCGAGGCCTCCGGTGTCGCGCGTGCGGCGCGGAGTTTCCCGCCGTACAGCTCGCCGTCTGCGAATCGTGTTTCGGTCCCCTCGAAGTCACGTACGAGCTGTCCGCCGTCCGGGATTCGTTCCGCCGCGCGGATCTCGCGGAACGACCGCGCGACCTGTGGCGATACCGCGA
This sequence comes from Methanobacteriota archaeon, assembly GCA_005878525.1. GTDB lineage: Archaea > Thermoplasmatota > Thermoplasmata > RBG-16-68-12 > RBG-16-68-12 > RBG-16-68-12. The sequence continues at coordinate 6,888 of VBMB01000150.1, read as the reverse complement.
ACTCCTTCCGGTCCTCGATGAATCCGCGAGGGTCGATCTCGCGGTGGGCTGCACGCCGCTGCGACGAGCCGCGGACCTCGGAGAGGCGTTGGACGTCCGCGAGATCTGGGTCAAGGATGACACCGTCAACCCGACGTATTCCTTCAAAGACCGGCCCGTCGCCGTCGCGGTCGCGAAGGCCCGCGAATGGGACCTCCCGGCGATCGGCTGCGCCTCGACGGGCAACCTCGCAGCGGCCACCGCGGCGGCGGCCGCGAAAGCCCATCTCCCCTGCTACGTGTTCGCGCCCGCGTCCCTCGAGCCCGCGAAGCTCCTCGTGCCGCGAATCTTCGGGGCCACCGTGGTCCCGATCGAGGGAACGTACGACGACGCGAACCGGATCGCCCTCTTGACCGCGGACCGACGCGGCTGGGGATTCGTGAACATCAACTTGCGGCCATACTACGCGGAAGGATCGAAGACCTTGCTCTTCGAGACGTGGGAGCAACTCGGCTTCGAACTGCCCGACGTCATCGTGGTCCCGTTGGGTTCGGGTCTTCTCCTGACATCGCTCGAGAAGGGGTTTCGGGAACTCCGGGAGCTCGGCGAAGTGGCCGATCCTCCGCGACTCGTCGGCACGCAGGCCGCGGGATGCGCACCGATCGTCCAAGGCTTCGAATCGCCGGACGGCCGGCCGAAGCCCGTAAGGCGACCGGAGACGGTCGCGGAGTCTCTGGCGATCGGCGATCCCGGCTCCGGGTTCGAGGCGATCCAAGCGATGCGAGCGACGCGCGGTTTCGCCGACGCTCCGAACGATCCTGACATCCTCGATGGCGTGCGGCTCCTCGCGCGGGCGGAAGGCGTGTTCACCGAGCCGGCGGGCGGGACGACGGTCGCGACGCTGAGGCGAGCCCGCGAGGATGGTCGGATCGACCGAGACGAGCGGGTCGTGCTGCTGATCACGGGGAGCGGACTCAAGACGCCGGCCGTTTGGCGCGATGCGTTCCAGCCGCTCGCTCCCGTTCCGCCGAATTCCGCTGCGGTCGATGCCTATCTCGGAGGCCTCCATCATGGTTAGGCTCGTCCTGGCCTCTCCGATTGCCGTCGCGACGCGCGGCGAACGGGAGATTGAGATCGAGTTCGAAGGGACCCTTCGCGGCCTCTTCGACCTCGTGACGAATCGATACGGGAAGCCGTTCCAGCAGCGGATCTTTGAGGGTGACGGGGCGCTGAAGCGTTTCGTGAATGTCTACGTGAACGGCGAAGACGCACGGTATCTTCGGGGTCTCGACACACCGATTCCCCGGGATGCGACTGTCGACCTGCTCCCTGCGATAGCCGGCGGCTGAGGCGGTCGAATGCGCAACGGGTGGGTGTGGGGCCGCGCGCCGGCGACGATCGCGAACGTCGGCCCGGGCTTCGACGTCTTCGCCCTCGCGATCCATGGTCCGCGTGACGAGGTCGCGATCCGCCCCGCGGACAAAGACTCCCTGGCGGTGGAAGGCGTTGGCGCCGCAGGCCTCCCGACGAAGTTCTCCGAGAACACCGCGGGAATCGTAATCGACGCCCTCCGGGCGGCGACGGGGATTTTCCAGCCCCTCCAGGTCCGGGTGCGAAAAGGCGTCCCACCGAGCCGCGGGCTCGGCAGCTCCGCGGCGTCGTGCGCGGGTGCGGCGCTCGCCTACCTGAAGGCGTTCCCGTCCTCGAGTTCGCTCGGAGCCGAGGGTTTCATCCATGCGGCCGTCGCCGGCGAGGCCGCCGTCTCAGGCCGCCACTACGACAACGTCGCGGCCGCGCTGCTCGGTGGCTTCGTCACGGTCGCTTCGACGCAGCCGCTGATCCTGCAGCGCGTGACAGTGAGTTCGCGGGTCGCCCTCGCAATCGCGATTCCGGATATCCTCCTGAAGACCGCGGACATGAGGCGAGTCCTCCCCGACCTCGTGCCCCTCCGGGACGCGGTCGGGAACATCGGCCGTGCCGCGACGCTGGCCTTGGCCCTCTCCCGCGGGGACGCGTCCCTCGCGGGCCGATGCCTCGAGGACCGGATTGCTGAGCCCGCACGCGCATCGTTCCTCTCCGGATTCGCGGAGGCAAAGGCGGCCGCGCTCGGGGCCGGTGCGACCGGATTCGCCATCAGTGGCTCCGGATCGACGGTGTTCGGGTTCGCGCCGAATCAGGCAATCGCGGGATCAGCCGCGAACGCGATGTGTGGGGCCTTCAAGGCGCTCGGAACCCACGCCACGCCACTCGTCACGACGGCCGACAACTCCGTGCCGCTGGGCGCGGTCGTGTCGAAGGCCGGTCCGCGATTCTCCATCGTCGCGGCCTGACCCCCGTCACCGCGTTGCAGCGCCGGTCGTTCGGTCAGGGGCGGGGCGCGTGGCTCTGGTCGATGTCCCGCATCATCTGGTCGAACTGGTCCTTGGTGATCTCGCCGCTCGCGTACCGCCGCCGGAGGATCTCGGCCGCGCCGTCAGGACCGTAGTGGTACCGTCCGTACATCGGGTAGCCCCGCCAGCCCCACCCACCCCAGCCCCAGAAGAGGCCGCGGAACAGGAAGAACAAGAAGAAGACGAAGATGAAGAACCCGAACGGGAAGAAGAAGAACGGGAAGTAGCCAACGCCCGCCCCCGGTCCGACGATTGCCCGGATGATCAGGCCGATTACAATTGCGACGCCGATCAGGAAGAGGAACGCTGCGATCCCCCATCCGATGAACCTTCGATGCCGATTCCAGTCATGATCCGCTTGCATGCTTGCCATGGTGGACCCCCACCGCGAGGGCTAAGGCATGGGCGGTATTTAGGCGTATCGAATTTCCGATACCGGAAAACCGATTCGAGTGGTAAGGGATAAATATCGGTTATCCGATTCGATTTCTGACGCACATGTTTCCTCCTTTCCGTTGGATGATGCACCGCCGGAGAGGTCTTCGCACGTGGATCATCTCGATCCTCGCGAACGCGCCGAAGAACGGTGCGGAGATCATGGACGAGATCGAGACGATGACGCAAGGATGGTGGAGGCCATCTCCGGGTTCTGTCTATCCGCTCTTGGACCAGATGACCCAGGAAGAGCTCCTGAAGAAGCGCGACGACGGCCGGTACGAGCTGACCGCCAAGGCGAAGGAAGAGCTCGAGTGGCCGTTCGGGATGCCGGGCCGGAAGCCGCAAACCGTCGAGGACATGGTGAACGAGATGGTCGGCTTCGCCTCGTACTTGGAGGATCTGAGCCGTTCCGATCGGTCGAAGATCGCCCCCCTCCGGGACAAGATCAAGAGCGTTGCAGAGCGCCTCGCCGCGCTTGTCGGGACCACCAAGCCGTAGATGCTCACCAAGCCCCTTGAATGGGTTGCGTCGCAGCAATCGATGCCGCTCGTCGGCTTTTTACTCAATTGGGTAAAAACGCTACCGTGATGGGAGTCCTGTCGAACGATGGGGTCTACCTCTAAACAGAGGTAGCTGACCTCCGCCTCTCCGCAGCCGTCTCTTTGACCGCCTTGCCGAATTTGTACCTTCGATGGCCGTACCATAAGGGTCTTACTCGGCTACAGCCCGACCGGAGGTGGAGGTGACGGATGATATCCCTCGGGATCGCAGCCGCCATCGGAGCCGCGATTGGAGCCGTCGCACTCGGGGCCGCGTCCGCCGCAACGCACGGAGACGTCCCCGGACTCGCGATTGCGCTCCAGCACATCCCGCCGACGACGCACGGCTACGAAGTCGTGACGGCCGTGAAGAACGCATTGGCGGGGGGCGCTGCAGGCGGTGGAATCGGCGCGGCCGTGTCCGCCGTCGCGAAAGCCGTTGCCAAAGGCGCTGCTGCCACGGCTCACTAGCTGCGGCCAGCGTCTCTTTTCTTTTCTGCGGGCCAACGCCGCATCGTGGCGTTCGCTTCACTCGAGGCGACACCCCGTCCGCGCGGACAACCCTGCCTCTATCCGTGCGCCTTCGCGACTTCGGCCGCGAGCTCCGCGGCGCGCTTCGATGCCGCGACAATCGCATCGCTGATGGCCGGCGGGACCCCGCGCTTCTCCATGACGGCCCACCCCGCCTCTGTCGTCCCGTTCGGCGTCGCGACCATCCGGAAGAGCTGCATCGGCTCGAGGCCGTCGATCAGGAGGAGTTCCGCGGTCCCTTTCATCGTCTGGAGGGCGAGCTTGTACGCGACGTCCCTCGGCAACCCGGATCGCACGCCGCCTTCGATCATCGAGTGAGCGAGGGCCGCGATGAACCCCGGACCGCTGCCACTCAGGCCGGTCACCGCATCGAGCATCGGCTCGTCGACCATCGTCACCCGACCGATCGCGCCGAAGATCTCCTCGACGACGAGCGCATCGTGTTCGGTCGCGCTCCGCCCCAACGCGAACGCCGTCGCGCCCTCGCCCACGGCGCAGGCGAGGTTCGGCATGATCCGCACGACCCGACCTCTCCCGTTGAGCGCCTTCTCGACAAATGCGGTGCGGACGCCCGCGGCGAGGGTGATGACCAACGCGTCGCGCTTCACATGGGCCGCGATCCCGGCGACGAGGGAGGGCATGTCTTTCGGCTTCGCCGCGAGCACGAGGATGTCCGATTCCCGCGCGAGGTCCGCCACGGTCTCGAGCGAGGTGACGCCATGTTTCGCGGCGATCTCCTTCGCGCGCGCCGGAATCGCATCGCTGACGAGAACCCTCGACGCGGGGACCACGCGCCCGACGATCAAGCCACGGACGAGCGCTTCGCCCATCTTGCCGACGCCCGCGATTCCGATCGTGTTCTGCGTTTCCATGCTGTTCCTCTCCGCGAGTGTTGCCCACAAGCCACGGTCCTTCCTTCTCCTTTTCCGTCCCTGGAAACTGTATAAATAGCGAGAATACATCGGAGCCTTCCTTGACGAACGTCGGCGTGCGGCACGACGACCTCGTGGACCTGGTCGGCAAGTCGTTGTCCATCGAGGAGTTCGTGGACCGGATCACGTTCATGGGCGCGGGTCCGGAGGGTGTCCAGGGCGACGTGATGACGTTCGACGTGTTCCCGAACCGGCCGGACCTCTATTCGGTCGAAGGGATCGCTCGCGGGCTTCGCGGCTTCCTCGGAATGGAGGTGGGCCTGCCGGTGTACCGGGCCGAGGCCTCTGGAATCGACTTCCTCGTGGATCGAAGCGTGGCCGACGTCCGCCCGTACGCGGTCGGCGGCATCGTCCGCGGTCTCGAGCTCGAGGACGCCCTCCTGCGGTCTCTCGTCGACCTTCAGGAAAAGCTCCACTTGACGGTCGGCCGTCGTCGCAAGAAGGTGGCGATCGGGATCCACGATATGGACAAGGTCACGCCGCCGTACACCTACAAGGCGGTCCTCCCGCCGGACGTCCGCTTCACGCCGCTCGGGATGGCGCAGGAGATGGATCTCCGGGACATCCTGACGAAGCACGAAAAGGGCCGCGAGTACGCGCACCTCGTCGCCTCGCAGCCGGTCTTCCCCATCATCACGGACGCG
>VBMB01000150.1:0-1327 GCA_005878525.1 Methanobacteriota archaeon | reverse complement strand
CGCATTTGGTCGATTTGAAGCGCGCGAACGAACTCCTCGGCCTCTCGCTGAAACCGGGTGAGGCGGTCGACTTCCTCCGGAGGATGCGGCACGACGCGCGCGCGAATGGAGACGCCATCTCGGTCCTCTCGCCGGCCTATCGGCTCGACATCCTGCACGAGGTGGACCTCGTGGAAGACCTGGCGATCGCCTCGGGATACGACCGGTATCCGCGAGGCCTGCCGCACCGCCAGACGATCGGCGAGTCGCTCGAGGCGAACGATTTCGCGGAGACCCTTCGCGTCCTCCTCGTGGGCTACGGATACCAGGAGGTGATGTCGCTGACGATCGCGTCCTCAAAGGACGCCTTCGAGACGCCGGACCGCGTCCTAATCCGGAACCCGCTGAACGAAGATCTCACGACCCTCCGCTCGTCGATGCTCCCGGCGCTGATGAACATCTTCCGCTTGAACAAGCACCGCGAACTGCCGCAGCGGATCTTTGAAATCGCAGACGTCGTGCTCGAAGCGAGGAACGTGCGGCGCATCGGAGCCGCGGCGACCCATCACAAAGCCTCGTTCACGGAGGCGAAGTCCCTGGTCCTCAGCCTGATGCGGGACGTCGGTCGGACCGCGGACGTGGATCCGGTCGAGGACGGGAATTTCATTCCCGGACGCGGCGCCTCGATCGTGCTCGACGGTCGCGAGATCGGTCGCTTCGGAGAGATTCACCCGCGGATCTTGGAGACCTACACTTTGGTCCAACCCGTCATGGCCTTCGAACTCGATGTCGAGCCGTTGCGGTCCTCCCGCTGAGTTAGGAGAGAAGGTATTTCTCACCTCGGACGATGGCGACGCGCTGAGGTAGCGAAGCTCGGTCCAACGCGCCAGACTTGAGATCTGGTGGGCCGCAAGGCCCTCGGGAGTTCGAATCTCCCCCTCAGCGTTTCCCGATCACAGGGCGTTTGCACGGCTCGGATTGCCTACGACAGGCCGCACCAGCTCGCCAAGAGCGTCGCATTTGAGGTCGCGTTGTCACCACCGGGGTAAACGAGCTGGATCGTCCGCGTGACAACGAACGTACCTTCGGGGAATCCCGCATCGAACTCCATCGTGTATGTCCCGGGCGCGAGGGAGACGTCCGCCGTCCCGTTCCAAGGCATGTACGCGATACAAGGGAGAAACATGACGCGGGAGGGCGGCGAGTTCGACGGGTAAATCCAGATCAGGCCTCCGTGGTTGGCGTACCACGCTCCGGCGAGTCGTCCGGGGGTGCCGGAGACGGTGAAGGTCACATTGAATCCCTGCTTGGTAATTACCGTCCCCGCCGGGAGAGGCAAGGAAGTCAC
>VBMB01000149.1 GCA_005878525.1 Methanobacteriota archaeon | reverse complement strand
AAGGCGAATCCGTCCGTCATCTTGTTGAACATCTTCGGCGGGATCACGAAAGCGGATACCGTGGCGCTCGGAGTGAAGCAGGCGCTCGAGGAGATGCACACGAAGATCCCCGTCGTCGCAAGGATCAAAGGGGTGAACGAAGCCCAGGCGAAGGAGATGCTCCGCTCCATCGGCACGTATCCCGCGGAGACCGTGGAGGAAGCCGCCGAGCTCGCGGTCAAAGTCAAATCGGGGGGCGCATAGGCTGTCGGTCCTCCTCACGAAGAAGAGCCGGGTCCTCGTCCAAGGGATCACGGGCCACCAAGGGCAGTTCCATACGCGAGCGATGATCGAATTCGGCACGAAGGTGGTCGCCGGGGTCACCCCGGGCAAAGGGGGGACGAAGGTCGAAGGGGTCCCGGTCTTCGACAGCGTGCGGGAGGCCGTGCACCGAAGGCGGGCGAACGCCTCCATCATCTTCGTTCCGGCCCCGTACGCGAAGGACGCCGCCATCGAAGCGATCGAAGGCGGACTGAAGCTCGTCGTCATCATCACCGAACGAATTCCGTTCCACGATTGCATGGACGTAATGCCGTATGCCCGGAGCCGCGGTTGCACCGTCATCGGACCCAACTGCCCCGGACTCGCATCGCCCGGCCAAGCGAAGATGGGAATCATGCCGAACCAACTCTTCAAGGAAGGCGACGCGGGCGTCATCTCCCGCAGCGGGACGCTGACCTACGAGATCGTGAACGCCATGACCGAAGCCGGTTTCGGACAGACGACCTGCATCGGGATCGGCGGGGACCCGATCATCGGCACGAGCATGGTGGACGCCCTCGCGATGTTCGAGAAAGATCGCAAGACGAAACGAATCGTCGTCGTCGGAGAGATTGGCGGAACCGCCGAGGAGGAAGCCGCGGAATTCATCAAGAGACGGGTCACGAAACCGGTCGTGGCATATGTCGCCGGCCGGACGGCGCCGCCCGGGAAGCGAATGGGCCACGCGGGGGCGATCATCCAAGGAAACCGCGGCACGGCCGAGTCGAAGGTCAAGGCGTTCGCGGCGGCCGGCGTCCCGGTCGCGGAGTACCCGTCGGAGGTCCCGCGGCTCCTCGGCGCGGCCTGAGTGGGTGAAATCCCTGAGATGCCACAAGTGCAAAGAGACGATGCAAGACGCGACCGCGAAGGCCGCAATTGGGACCCACGTTAATGTGACGGTCACCCTCTTCGACTTTCCCTACCTCGTCTGTCCGCAATGCGGTTCCAAGGCGATGGTCAACGCGGAGGCCCCCGCGGAAGTATGTTCCGACTTACGAGGGCGATCTCCTACGCGACCGCCAAGGGTTTTCGCACGAAACTATGGTCCTGCGCCGCCTGCAACGGGCCGATTGACCCCAGCCTAGAGCGGAACGAGACGTTCTCGGTTCCACTAAGCCTCCAGGGCACCTATCAATTCCTCGCCCAGCTGACGATGCCGGCCGCGACGTGCGGCGCGTGTGGCCGGATTCAGGTCACCGCCAACGAACGAGCGCTCAACAGCGACATCGCCGATGCCCTCATCGCGGCGTTCGACAGCTTCGGTCCGTATTACCAATGGTAGACGCCCGGAAGTTCATATATCGCCATCGCCTCGCCGACATGGGGAGCCCAGAAGGGCTGAGAGTCTCCCGCATGAGGGAGAGACCCTTGGAACCTGATCCGGGTCATGCCGGCGTAGGGAACGCGAGGACTTTTTCAGCCCTGGGATCCTGAGGAGTCCCGACACGGAGACGGAACGCCCGCCCGACAGCGGCCCAGCCGAGTACGGCGGCACGACCCTAAAAGTCGAACCCTTCGGCATCGAGCGCATCACGGATCGCGAGCGGCACGGTCGGCCGTCGCGGTTGTTCCCCTTTTGGTTCGGGGCGAATGCGACCCTGTACAGTTTCCTCGTGGGGTTCCTCGGGATCGCGGTCCTCCGCCTCCCCATGGACCTCGCCGTGGAAGGCGTGGTCCTCGGGACCGTCCTCGGGTCGATTCCCTTCGCCCTCCTGAGCATCGTGGGTCCGGCGACCGGCTATCCACAGATTGCCCAATCGCGGAGCTCCTTCGGACGCCGGGGCGCGTACCTCCCGGCGGCCCTGAACTGGTTCTCGACGACGGGCTGGAGTGCCGTCACCTTCATCTTGGGCGGTCTCGCCTTCAGCCTCTTCCTGCCGATCCCCTTCGTCGCTGGGGTCGCGATTTTTGCGGCCATCCAAATCGTCGTGGCCTTCTACGGCCACAACTTCCTCCATCGATTCGAGCAGGTCATGGCCCTGATCCTCGTCGGCGTCTTCGCCGTGATGAGCGTCGTCGCGGTCCAGGGAGCGACCGCGGCGGCCTACGCCCCCTCAGGCGGCGGAATCGCCGGATTCGCGTTCATGACGATCCTTGCTGCCTCGATTCCACTGAGCTGGGCTCCGTACGCGGCAGACTTCTCCCGGTATCTCGCTCGCGACACCGCGCGCCGACGCGTCTTCGCTCCCGCATTCCTCGGGATGGCGGTGGCGTGCATCTGGGTTGAGGTGATCGGGGTCCTGTTGACAATGTCCCTCGGTTTCTGGGGCGACCCCGTGCTCGTGTTCGCCCATGCCTTGGGTGGCGGGCTCGTGGTCCCACTGCTTCTCCTGCTCGTCGTGAACCTCTTGGCCGCGAACGCCCCGAACCTGTATTCAAGCGGGCTCTCCCTCCTTGCGCTCGACGTCCCGGTGAGGCGAGGGTCCTCCGTCCTCGTAGGAGGCGCAATCGCCACCGGGCTCGCGGTGTGGGGCGGCACCGATCGGGTCTCGTTCTACGAGAGCTGGCTCTTCTTCGTCGAATACTGGATCGCTCCGTGGGCTGCAATCGTACTCATCTCGTTCTTCGTTTTCAGGCATCGCGGTGCGGAGCCAAGCCCCGATACGGCTCCACCGTGGCGCGCGTCCGCTTTAGCGGCCTACGTCGCAGCGGTGATCGTCGCCGTCCCTTTCATGAACCGAGCCCCGCGCTTCGTTGGGCCCGTTTCGTCTGCGCTGGCCGGCGTGGACCTGAGCAACCTCGTCTCTTTCGCCGCCGCATCCATCCTTTTCTACGCCCTCACGTCCTGGGGGGAGCGCCGCTCGCGAGCCGCGGTGGACCATCCTCTCGTTTCGGAGTCGGAACCATGACGAAATCAGCCCGAGCGAAGTATCCGATGGGAAAGGTGAGTCGCGCGTTCTTCGAGAACGTGATCGCGCACCACCTCGGCGCGAAACGCAAGGACGTTGCCGTCGGGCCGGCGAACGGAGTGGACCTCGGCGTCGTGCGCCTTCCGGACGGGCGCGCTCTCCTCTCGACGACGGACCCGATCTACATCGTGCCCCAGTACGGATGGGAGCGGGCCGCGTGGTTCGCCTTTCACATCCTCGCCTCGGACCTGACGACCTCGGGCGTCGCGCCGCAGTACATCACGATGGATTGGAATCTGCCCATGGACATCGAGGACGACCAAATCGAGACGATGCTCCGAGTGATCGATCGCGAATCGAAGAAATACGGCGCCGCAATCGTGACGGGCCATACCGGCCGCTACGAGGGCTGCGCGTTCCCGATGGTCGGGGGGGCGACGTTCCTTGCCATTGCGTCGAAGGACGGCTGGGTCACCGCCAACATGGCGAAGCCGGGGAATCATCTTCTGGTGACGAAGACGGCGGCTCTCGAGGCGACCGCCATCCTAGCGAACACCTTCCCGGACCTCGTGGAGCGGAGGCTCGGCACGGACACGACGAAGCGCGCCCGCGCGCTCTTCGAATCCATGAGTACGGTCGATGATGCGTTGGCCGCCGCGTCCGTCGGAGTACGAAAGTACGGCGTCTGGGCGATGCACGACGCCACGGAAGGCGGTGTGCGAAATGCGGTCTGGGAGATGGCGCAAGCCTCCGGGGTCGGAGTCGACGTGAATCTCGCAAGGGTGCCTGTGGATCCGGCCGTCGCGGCGGTCTCGAAAGTCTTCGGCATGGACCCGTTAGACGCAATCAGCGAAGGGACCCTCGTGATCGCGGTCGAGCCGGACGCTGTATCGGAGGTCATCGCTCGCTTGAAGAGAGAAGAAATGCTCGCAGAAGACATCGGCCATTTCACGAAAAAAGGCCAAGCTTGTCGGGACCAGGGCCGACCCCTCAAGCCCGCGGACCGCGATCCGTTCTGGGTCGCGTTCAGCCGAGCTCTTGCCGGGGAGATCTCCTGAGTCCACCCTCCCCGAGGACCCGTCGCCTCGGCGGCGTATACCTCGTTGCGTCACCTCAGAAACCCGTGTCTCGCCTGCGGGCCATCGTCACCGCGGCTCTCGAGGGCGGTGTCTCCACCGTCCAACTCCGGGACAAGGGCGTCTACTCCCCGGAGGAGCGGGCCGAAGCCGGTCGGGGTCTGCACGACCTCTCGCGTGGGTTCGGAGTCCCGTTTCTGGTGAACGACGATCCCCAGCTCGCCCGTCGGATGGAAGCCGACGGCGTTCATGTTGGACGGGACGATCCGTCGCCTCGGGTCGCGCGGGCGGTGCTCGGACCGCAGGCGATCATCGGGGTCACGGTCTACGGGAAACCGGGCGAGGAGTCGTCGGCCGCGGAAGCCGGCGCAGACTACATTTCTGTGGGACCGTTCTTCCCGAGCCCGACGAAACCCAAAGAGCCCGTGTTGCCCATGCAGGTCCTCGACGCGGTCGTCCACCGTTCACCTCTGCCCGTGTTCGCCATCGGCGGGGTAAACGCGAAGAACGCAGCCCTCCTGGCGCGGCATCGCGTCGCGGGTGTGGCGGTCGTCTCGGCAATCATGGAAGCCCCGGATCCGCGACGGGCGGCGGAAGCGATTCGACGTGCGTTCTTCGGCGCATCGGGCCCTTGATGCGCGCGGCGCGCGCACGCTGGAGGAAACGCGCGCGCCAGGAATCATCGGCCCGAACATCCAGCGACAAACGGTTAAATAGAGCCCCTTGCGTGCGAACCTTTCCGTGCGCCGACTCATCGTGACGGAGAAGTTCAACGCCTCAATACGGATCGCGACGATCCTCAGCGGAGGAAAATCGAAGCGGTCGTACGTGGAGGGCACGCCCGTTTTCGAGTTCGCCCAAGGCGAGGACCGCGTGCAGGTGGTCGGCCTTCGCGGCCACATCATCAACCTCGATTATCCGGATGCCCTGAACGACTGGGCTCGCGTGGATCTCAAGGAGCTCGTCTGGGCCGAACCACAGAAGGTCGTGACCGCGGGGAAGATCGGGGCCGCGCTGAAGACCCTTGCGGCTCAGGCGGACGAAGTCGTGATCGCAACGGACTTCGACCGGGAGGGCGAGCTGATCGGGGTCGAGGCCCTCGCGCTCATCCGAGAGGCTCGACCGGAGATCCGGGTTCGTCGGGCCCGTTTCTCCGCGCTCACAAAGTGGGACATCGAAGCTGCGTTCGCGAACCTCGTGGAGGTCGACTATCCGCTCGCGGCGTCCGCGGAGTCCCGCCAATCGGTCGACCTGGCGTGGGGTGCCGTCCTGACGCGCTTCATCTCGATCGCGTCGAAGCAACTCGGACGGGACTTCCTCTCCGTGGGCCGGGTCCAGAGTCCGACCCTCGCACTGATCGTCGACCGGGAGCGGGAGATCGAAAACTTCGTCCCTCAGGATTTCTGGACCGTGCACGCGAAATTCCGAAAAGACGTCGCCGGAACGCCCGTTGAATTCGAGACGAACCACGAGCACGGCTCGTTCTGGGCGAGGCGGGAGGCGGAGACCGCGATGACCGACGCGGAGGCCGCGGAGCGAGGTCTCGTCCGCGAATACATCCAGAACGAACGCGAAGAACGGCCGCCGTCCCCCTTCAACACGACGATGTTCGTCGCGGAGGCGAACCGGATCGGATTCGGGGCCGCGCAGGCGATGCGGATCGCCGAAGACCTCTACCAGTCCGGGTTCATCTCGTACCCGCGCACCGACAACACCGTGTACCCGTCGACGATCAACCTCCGGTCCGTCCTCGAGAAGCTGAGCGAATCGCCGTTCGCGGCAGAGGCCCGAGAACTCGCGGGCCAGGAGCGCATCCTCCCGAGCCGCGGTCGAACGGAGGCGACCGACCATCCGCCCATCTACCCGGTCCAAGGCGTCGGCCGGGACAAATTGAAGCGGCAGGACCATTGGCGGATCTACGAGCTCGTCGTGCGCCGCTTCCTGGCCACGGTGGCTACCGAGTCAAGGAACTCGGATGGCGCAAGTACTATCCGTACTGGGTCGTGCGAGAAGCCATTTTGCCGCCGCTCGCCGTGGACGAGCGCCTTGAGCGGGCGGGCCCCGTCGCCCTCCGGGAGGACCGGACGAAACCGCCGGGGAGGTACAGCGAAGGGTCCCTCATCCAAGAGATGGAGCGCCTCGGCCTGGGGACGAAATCCACGCGACACGAGATCCT
>VBMB01000140.1 GCA_005878525.1 Methanobacteriota archaeon | reverse complement strand
AGTCGCACCCTCCTCCTGTGCCGGAACACGACGGCCGAAGCCCGAATGGCGACGCTCAACCTGGTCTACGAACTGCTGGCTTGGGGGTGTGGACTCCCACTCATGACGGCCATCAGTGAAGCCCCACGCTCTTCCGCGCTCAACTTCTTCAACTTCGTCGTCGCCCCGAGAGGCGTCCGGGCCGACTCGACCTGGGCCATCCTCGAGAGCGCCCTCAGCGAGTCCGTGTTACCTCGTGTCCTCGATCGGGACGAGGTGTACCAGGTCTTGACCGCGACGGTCCGTCAGTCCGCCGACTTGCCGTTGGCCCTGTAAGTGCGCGCGTTGCCGTCGGCCACTTCACGGATCACCGTCCATCCGTGAGCGAGCTTCCACTGACCGTCTTTGGATCGATGGTCCGCGTGGCCCTGGCCGAGATGCTCCAACTCCGCTTCGAGGTAGTCCGCGTCCGTGTCGAACTCCGGAACCAGTGTGCCGTCGGAGAGCAGTTGACCAAGGAGAGCAAGGCCACTCGGTCTGCCTTTCCAGTGGACCGCGAGAAAAGCTCGGCGCACCGACGCGTCGGCCAAAACCAGGTCCCGGAGCCCGCTGTACGATTCGCGATCGCGGGAGTTCTCCCGCGGGGGCGCCCCGAGCCGTTCCTTCCGCTTCGCGAGCGCCTTGAACAGTTCGAGCCATTCTTTCTTCGTCATGTCTGATCGTTCCCAGGGGGAGGCGGTGGCCAACTCGGCCGCCGTGTCCTCCGAAACCGCAGAATCCCGTACCGCGTGGACTCCGCCGTGGACCAAGTCGTAGGTCGCCGCATCGTCTTGGGTCTTCGGAGCGACGACGCGGATCGTCACGGGGTCCATCCCCGGATGGAACCGCGGGTCGAGGACGATGAGGGTCCCCGTGCCCTCTTGCGAGAAGAGCTCGACCAGCGTGATGTTTACCTCCGCCGATCCGGTGCGCCGCGCGACCTCGCTGAGGCGCTCCAGGGGAAGAGGTTGTTTGCCGACACAACGGTTCGCCGCGAGATCGTCGAGATAGGCCTGGGCGACCTGTTGCACGTGGCGCGGTCGCTTGGAGCTGAGGCCGAACTGCACGATCTTCGCCATCATGGCCGAGCCTCGAAATAGGCCGGTGACTCCCGCGCGGAGAAATGCGACCGCACCACTCGCCTCGACACATAGGGTGATGAGACCGGCCAATCGGGTGGAGAGCTTCCGGCACAGCCGGCCTCCAGGGACCCTCGACTCGTAGAAAATTCCGCCCCATCGAAGCGGCATCGTTTCCGCCCAACTCGAATCGGAGGGGCTGCGACGAACCCAGTCCAGCGTCTTGTTGCGGAGGATCGCGCTCACCAGAAGCGGGTCTTCCGTCTCGGCGCGGACTCGAGGCAACAACGCCTCCGCCGTTCGCAACACGTCTCGCAGGACTCTCTTTTCACCTCGGGCCTCTTCGACGAGCTTCGGCGCGTCAATGAGGTTCGTGGCCTCGAGGTCGAACTTCTCCTCCGGATTCAGCTGAAAGAACTTTTCGAGTTCGCTCGGTTCCCGAGCCGGATTCCCGCGGGCGCGTCCGGGCAGTTTCGGGGAGGCGGGCGACTTCCCACTCTCCTCGGGGGCCGTCGACACGAGGGCCAGGAGCACTGCTGACGCTGCGAAAGGGACGCCACCCATAGCTCTGGCCGAACCAAGCCGCACCGGGTTCGATAAACCCGTCGCCGGTAATTATCGGCCGTGATAGGCGGCCGTGCGCGCTTCGTCCGCATGCTTCCCCGTTTGCGGACCGAGAACGCGAAGTTTCCGCATTGCGTCGCCATCAATCGTCGCCGTCTGGCCTTCTTACAGTCACTGCACGGTGACGACAACGGCCTGCGCGGCATTGTTCCCGTAACCATATCGATTCCATCGGCCCACGTCGGTCTGCCGATTGCCTTTCGCGTCCGTCGCATAGGATCGCAAGACGTGCCCGCCCGGGTTCGTTGCGTCCCATGCGAATTCCCACGCGCGCCACGCATGCGGCGATATGGGAGGCAAGAGCGTCGCGTCCCGCGACGGCTCGGCGCCGTCCACCCCGATCTGGACTCTCACGACCACACCCTCGCCGGACCACGCCTTGCCGCGCACGATCACTTGGCCACGGCGCGCGGCGTCCCCGTCCCGGGGAGACACGATGACAGAGCGGACGCGGATCGTGCGAACCGGGGTCGGCGGGTTGCCGTCCGCGTGATCGTATACATACCGGTCGAGCTGGTAGTAACCGCGAAACGGCTCCGCGAGAGCCTCGATCCGCTCGAGCCATTTCACGCTCGCCATGCCGTACCAGCCCGGGACGATCAGCCGGACCGGCCCTCCGTGCTCCGGGAGGATCGGCCGGCCGTTCATCTGGAGGGCGAGGAGCGTGTCCGGGTCCTTCGCCTTCGCGAGCGGGAGGGACCGCGCGAACGGAATCTCGTCCACGGTGTCCGGTGGGCGTCCTCGGTCCGCGCCGATGGCGAGGATTTCGACCGCATGCGGTCTCGGGCGTACGAATTCCAGGAGGGCGCGCATGGGAACGCCCGTCCATCGGGCTGTGCCCACCGCGCCGAGCCCCCACGGCTCCCCCGACGGGAGCGGCGTGAGTCCGGTGCGACCGTTCCCCGCGCACTCGAGCGTCATCGTCACGGTGCGAGTGCCCATCGCCTCGAGGTCGGCCGGGTTCAGCCGTAGAGCCCGCTCGACCGCACCGACGACCTCCAGAACGTGCCCGCGCGGCGACAGGTTTGGCCCGCGGAAGTGACTCCTCACAAAGAACTGAGATTGCGCGGTCAGGTCGTCTCCGAGATCCTCGAGCGGCGTCTCCGCATTGAGTGGCTCGGCCGAGAGGATTCGCACCCGTTCCTTCCCGCCTCCCGGGAGGGCCTCCCGAGTCTTTTGCCTTGCGAGGGTTCGCTGGCTGGCGTCGACGGTTGTCAGCGTCGTGGCAATCATCGTCAGAGCAGCCCGACGTGACGACCTCGGAGGACAGGAAAGCTCATCTGAGACCCGGCCTTCGTCGCGCGAGAACATGACCGATGGACCGCTCGCGTCACGGGCCGATGCCACACTCCCCGGACAACCTCTCCCGGCTTCGGTGACCGAACGATTCGTCGAAGCCGGCGGCGTGCGGTTCCGGTATCTTCAGGGAGGCGCCACCAGCGGACTTCCCGTCATTCTGCTCCACGGGTGGCCCACCTGGGCGGAGGTTTGGCTCCCGGTCGCTTGGGTGATCGGCGCTCGACATCCTTGGATTGCGCCCGATCTTCCGTGTCAGGGCCGCAGCTCCGCCCTCCCGGGAAAAGACCGCACGCTCACGGCGTACCGCAAGGCCGTCGCGGCATTCGTCGACGCCGTCGATCTTCCCCGATTCGCGGTCGTTGGCAATTCAATGGGTGGAACCCTGGCGATCATGCTGGCCCTTGACCGGCCGGCGCGCGTGGCAAAGGTCGTCCTCCTCGACGCCGCGGGACTCACGCCCAAACTCCCCGGCCGGACCGCCCGGATGTATTTGCCCTTCCTCCTCCCCTGCTTCGTCCGGGCACCGGGTCCGAAGAGCGTTCGGAAACTCCTGACCAACGCCGTCTTCCACGACCCTCGGTTCGCGGATGGCGCCTGGGTGAACGCGATCGTCGCCGCGTGGATGCCGCGAGACCGCCGAAGGGCGTTCATGGCGACGGGGTTCGCGTTGAGGCGACGCGACGCCTCCGTGCACGCGGACTTCCCACGAATCGGGTCACCCACGCTCATCCTCTCCGGCCGCCACGACGCCCAGTTCTCGTGGCAGTCGGCGGAGGAGGCTTCGCGACGGATCCGAGGATCGAGGTTCGCCGTGATCGACGATGCCGGACACTTCCCGATGGTCGAGAAACCCCGCGAGACCGCGCACCTCATGTCCGAGTTCCTCGATGCGAGCGGATGAGGCGATCCGGCGGAGTTTGTATATGACCGATTGGATCGGGCGGTGTTTGGCTTCGGCGCGCCCCGGACAGCGATGAAGGAGACGCGGATGCGCGACGATTCGGTCAAGCGGTGCGAATGGGCTCTCGGGGACCCGGCTCTCCTGGCCTATCACGACGCCGAGTGGGGCGTTCCGGAACATGACGACCGCAAGCTTTTCGAATTCCTCGTCCTGGAAGGGGCACAGGCGGGTCTCTCCTGGCTCACGGTGCTGAAGAAACGCGAGGCGTTCAGAAAAGCCTTCGACGGATTCGATCCCGTGAAAGTCGCGCAATACGATTCGAGGAAGGTCCGGACGCTCCTCGCCGACGCCGGCATCATCCGGAACCGAGCGAAGATCGCGGCCGCCATCGAAAATGCCAAAGCCTTCCTGATCGTGGAAAAGGAGTTCGGGAGCTTCGACGCGTACATCTGGCGTTTCGCGGGTCGTGGACCGAAACCGAGCCGGAGGAAGACCTTGAAACAAATCCCGGCACGAACAAAGGAATCGGACGAAATGAGCGAGGACCTGAAGAGTCGAGGCTTCAAGTTTGTCGGTTCGACAATCTGCTACGCGTACATGCAAGCGGTCGGGATGGTGAACGACCATCTCACCGACTGCTTCCGGAGCGATCAGCGCTACGGCATGGGAACGCGCCCCGGGCCAGGAGGCTCACGCCGGAAATGAAGCCCAAAAGCGCCTTGGACTGGCTGCTCGAAGAGGACCAACCGACTGTCCGCTATCTCACGCTGACTCGGTTGCTCGGAAGACCTCTTGACGACCCGGTGGTCGTTGCCGCCAGAGACATGATGACGAGAAAAGGATGGGCCGAACAGATCCTGACGAAGGAGGACCCTGCGGGATGGTGGGTGAGCGGAGAGAGCCTCTACCACCCGAAGTATCTGTCCACGAATTGGATGCTCCTCGTGCTGGCGGACCTCGGGTTGAGCAAGGCCGATCCGCGAATCGAAAAGGCGTGCGAGCTCTGGATCGACCGATTCTCTAGGGATGATGGAGGGTTCGCGATGGATGGTTCCAAGAAGGGCCACCTCTGCACGACCGGGAACGCGACGCGCGCCCTCGTGCAATTCGGCTACGCGGATCATCCGGCGGTCCGCGGGGCGTTCGAGTGGCTTGTCAAGAATCGGGACAAGAACGGCGGCTGGAGTTGTTTTGGGACTGGTCGGAACCTGGACTCGTGGGAGGGCATGAGCGCCTTCGCGGTGTATCCCAAACAGAAGTGGACCGAGGGCATGAAGCGCGCGGTCGAACTCGGGGCCGAGTATTACCTGGGGAAAGAACTACACAAACAAGGCGCCGAATACCCACCGTGGTACCGGTTCCATTACCCCGTCCACTACTATTACGATTTGCTCGTCGGCCTCGATTTCATGACCGCCCTGGGGTACGGGGCGGACCCCCGATTGCGATTCGCGCTGAATCTCCTCCGGGGGAAGAGGCGGCCGGACGGGAAGTGGAACCTCGACGCGCTCCATCCGGACGCCGAGGGCGGCGTGGCTGAATGGTACGCGAAGCATCCGAAGCACGCGCCGACGCCGTTTGGCCTCGAGAAACCCGGCGAGCCGAGCAAGCTGATCACCCTGAAGGCCTTGCAAGTGCTGAATCGAGTCGACGAATCGATCTGAACGAACGGAAGGCCGACGAAGCTTGTGCGCATGACTTGATTAGCCACGGAGCCGTTTGGCGGACCGGTGGGGCAATGGACAAGAAAGTGAAGAAGAAAGTCCTCCAGCAAATTCCATACGGCGCGTACATCGTCGGCACTCAGACCGAGGATGGAAAGGACTGGCTGATGTTCGGAACGTGGCTGATGCAGACGTCCTTCAAGCCCACACTGGTCGCGTTCGCGTTCCGCAAAGATAGCCGGACCCTGGCGAATGTCCGACGATCCAAATCTTTCGCCGTTTCATTTCTCCGAGAGGGCACGCAGGATGTCGCCGAACTGGTGCTCGATGGAGCCTTCGAAAAGGTGAAGACGGAGCGGATCGCGTCTGGCCTCCCCGTGCTCGCGGATGGCGCGGGCTGGATCGAATGTCATGTGGTCGATCAGATTCCCCAAGGGGACCATCCGGTCGTCCTCGCCGAGGTCGCCGACGTCGGTCCAGGAAAGGGCAAGCCGATCTTTCTGGAATCGCTCGGCTGGCATTACGGGGGCTGAAGACCGGCGGCTAGGCGATTGTCTCGCCCCGGAGCAGCCATCGACTCATCAACAGATACGCGACGAAGGACACGAGCATCAGCACGACGGAGTACGCGGACGCGAGCTCGAGGGAGCCCGCCTCGGCCTGCGTGAAGATGGCGATCGGTGCGGTCTTGAGTACGGCCGAGACGACGATGATCGTGGCCCCGAACTCCGCAATGCTCCGAGAGAGGACCAGGACCGATCCGGCGACCAGCCCGGGTTTCAGCTGCGGCAGCGTAATCGTCAGGAAGACGTGAAGGCGATTCGCTCCCAAACTGCGGGCCGCGCTCTCCAGATGGGTGTCCAGCTTGACCAGCACCGCCGCCATCGAGCGGACCATATACGGGAACGTTTCGATCATGTGCGCGAATACGAGGATCCACAACGTCCAGGTGAGCGACAGGGGGTTCCCGAACAGGAATTGGGTGATCGCCGCGAACGGACCGAACGGACCGTAGAACGATAGGAGGGCGAGCCCGACCACGACGCTCGGCACCGCGATCGTGATGTTGCTCAGGGTGTCGAGCGTCTTCGCGCCAAGGACCTTCTCACGGACCGTCGAGTAGGCGATGAGCGTCCCGAACAGCAGCTGGAAGACGACGACGATGACCGCAATCTCGAAGCTGCGGATGAGCGGACCGTAGAGGCCCGGTTGGGAGAAGAGTTGGCCGTACCATTTCAGCGTGAAGGTCCCCGTCCCGCTGAGCACGGACGACGTGAAGCTGAAGGCGAAGACGGTCGCCAACGGACCGAGCACAAACAGGCCGAACAGAAACCAGACGATGACGGTCCAGATGGTTCGCTCGAGCGCAGTGCGTCGGAAAGGCCATCTCATCCAAAACCCCTCCGCCCGAGAATCGCGGTCATCCCCCGACGACGTACTTCGGCAGCGTGGACTCCAGGGTCCGCCATTGGGACCAGTCGTAGTTGAGGACGACCGTCCCGGGCTCCGGGAGCGGAATGCCTCCCGGCGGGTCGGAAAATCCCGGGAGGACCGCGCGGAAGTAGAACCGGCTGATGTTCGATTGAATCTCATCCCGGTACAGGAAATCGATGAAGTCCATCGCCATCGGATTCGGATGGCCCTTGACGATGCCCGCCGAGAAAATCACGGGAACCAGGAACCGTTGCCCCCCGAGGACCGGGAGATCGAACGCGACCCGCGCCCCTTGTTTCAGGTAGAACAATGTGACGCCTTCGTAACCCAACGTCACGTCGAACGCTCCGTCGGCGACGCCGAGGATGTTCGCACGGGCGTTGGCCGGCTGGACGACCGTGTGCGCCAAGGCTCGGGCCCCCGCGGCGGCCGAGACATTCTCGAAGAACAGGACGGCATAGATGCCGTTGTTGCTCAAGAGGGGGTGCGGAAACCCGAACGTCGTGTCGAGGGACGCGAGATCAGGCGTGGCGCCGAGCTGGGGGTCGTACACCTGGGCGAGCGGACTCCAGGCGAACGCGTACCACAGGTGACCTCCGGCCACGCTCCGACTCACGAAATTCGGTGGGACCGATGCGTTCCGCCCGATTTGGAACGGCAGGAAATAGCCCGCGGCGAATCCCTTTTCCAAGTATAGCGGGGACGCGTGGAGGAAGAGATCAGCCTCCGGATGGCCGCCCGACATCCGAAGCCGGTTGTACTCCTCTCCCGCGCTCACGTAGACGAGGGTGACGTCCGTGCCGGTCGCCGCATGAAACCGAGGGACGACCAGCGACTCGAGCAGATCCCGGAGGGCGGGCGTCGTGTAGACGACGAGGGTCCCTTGCTGGACTTTGTACAGGTCCGTGAGAGACAGGGCGAGCCCCGCGGCCAGGACGAGGGCGGCGATCGAGAGGACCTTATTTCGCATCGCGTTGCCACACCTCGATCCGCTCGGCCTCAGCTCCTTTCTTCACCATGACGTGGACTTTCTCTCCCCCGCGGACGTCCGGGATGTGCACCGGAATCTTAGCGCCGCCGTCGAGCGTGATGTACGGGGCGCCGTCCGGACCCATCTGCACGATGGCATCTGCGAACAGCACCATCTTCATGAAATCCTGGATGAACGGGTCTGAGTGCTTCATCATCGTCTCAGGGGAACCGGAGGCGACCACCCGACCGTCGTTCAACACGATCATCCGCCGCGCGAACATGAACGCCTCTTCCTGATCGTGGGTGATGAACAGGGTCGTCACTTTCTGCCGTCGGATGATCGATCGGACTTCTTGCACGACTTGGGTGCGCATCGTCGCGTCGAGCGAGCCGAACGCCTCGTCCAGGAGGAGAATCTTAGGACCCACGCAGAGCGCCCGAGCGAGGGCGACCCGCTGCCGTTCGCCGCCAGAGAGCTCACGCGGAAACCGATTTTCTTTTCCCTGCAGGTGAACGAGGTCGAGCATCTCCGAGATCCGCTCACTTGCGGTGTCGGCCGGGACCCGCCGGGCCCGCAATCCGTACCCGATGTTGTCCGCCACGGAGAGGTGCGGAAAGAGGGCGAAGCTCTGGTAGACGACCCCGATTCCGCGGCGCTCCGTCGGCAGCTGGCCGACCTCCTGGCCATCGATGAAGATCTCCCCCGCCTCGGGCGTCAGTTCCCCCAGGATGCATCGAAAGAGGGTGGTCTTTCCGCCGCCCGAGGGACCCAAAATCGCGGCCAACTCGCCGTCCTGAAGTCCGAAGGTCACATCCTTCAGAACCGGGTGGCCGTCGATGGACTTGCTGAGCCCTCGGACCTCGAGGGTGGGCATTCCAACGGCCCGAAGGGGGTGGGGGTAGAAATACGTGCGGAATTCGGCCCGGGAACGTCGTGCGTGGAGCGCCTGTTTCCAAGGAGCGACGAGCCGCGCGGGCGGGTCATGGTTTTTGAACCCGCGGGCGCTTGCCCTCCCGCAACGCATGACGTATTCGCAGTCTCAAGCCGCGCGAGTCCGCAAGGCGCTCGCGGGCCGCAAAGAAATCACCGAGAAGGAAATGTTCGGCGGAATCGCCTTCCTCCTCGGCGGCAACATGTGCGTCGGCATCCACGGCGACGATCTCATTGTGCGAATCGAGCCCGCGACGACCGAAGCGATGTTGAAAGAACCGGGCGCGAAACCGTTCGACCTGGCCGGGGCCCGTGCCATGGCAGGCTGGCTCCTCGTGGCGCCGGCCGGATACCGGACGGAGGCCACGCTCCAAACTTGGGTTGCGCGCGGGGTCGGATTCGCGTCGTCGCTGCCAAAGAAGCGACCAGGCCGGAAGCGGTAGTCCGCGCACCTGAATCCCGTGCGATTCGGATGGGCACGCCGTGCATCGAATCCCTCCAAATCACACGACGCCCCGCACACGGCCCGGTGAATCACCGGCGATCGCCGGCCCAAGAATGATGCCCTGGGCCGCCCTGTCGGAAAGCATGCGGGCCAACGAGCCAGCCGCGAAAGCGCCCGGTCAGCACGGAACGGTCGGCTCCGCGGATGAGGATGAGGTCGCATGACGACCCAGATGAGCTTCGCGACCCGTTCCGAAGGGCCGCTCCAGGAAGTCACGGAACGACGTCCGGGCCTCGCGATCGATGCGTATCCTCTGGGCCGACTCCTGCTCCTCCGGTGCTTTGGAGACGTGGACGGCATTGATGCGGCAACCGAGATTAACGGCCCCGGCGGCAAGGTCCTCCATGCAACGAGGACTGGGGACGAGGTCACCCTATTGCTCGATGGCTCCGGCCGCGAGGAGGAAATCATCGCGTCGCTCGCGGATCAGAGCGCGCACCTCATCCCGCCGATTCGTTGGCAGCGTGGCGAAGCGCGGGTGACCTTGGTCCTTGAGGACGGGGCCGACCCACAAGCCCTGCTCGATCAGTTCCCGGGTGCCCGCCTCGTTTCGAAGCGGCGCCCCGTCCCGAGCCGCGGAGATCGAGTCACCTATTCGTCCCCTCTGTTCTTGCCCACGCTCACCGAGAAGCAGGCGCGGGCCCTCCTCGCGGCGTACGAAGCCGGCTACTACGAGTTCCCACGGAAGGCGACGACGGAACAGGTCAGCCTTTCTCTCGGCATCGCTCGGAGCACCTTCGAACAGCACCTGAATCGGGCCGAGCATCATGTGGTCCGGGCGATGCTGCCGATGGTCCGTGTGCGTTCCGGCAGGGGAGACGGCGAAGCGTTGGAGGTCTACTCGAAGTTCAGTCGCGAACTCGGGCTGTACGTCCAGCTCGAGGTCTTGGGGAATCGCGTCGCCGCGGTGAGGCTGGCCCGCAAGGCTCCGACGGAGACCGCAGGATCGGACCACCCATATCTAGCCCGGATCCTCGAACATGTCCACACGGGGAACGGGGATCTGCGGGACATTCCGGTCGCCCTCGAGGTCGCGCCGTTCGAGAGGGAGGTCCTCGATTTCCTGCGAACGATTCCCCCGGGCGAGACGATCACGTACGGGGAGATCGCCCGGCGCCTGGGTCGACCGGGAGCGAGCCGCGCGGTCGGGACCGCCTGCGCGCGGAACCCGGCGGTCATCGTCATTCCGTGCCACCGGGTGGTCCCGAAGTCCGGCGGACTCGGGAACTACTCCTCCGAGGGCGGCCCCGAGACGAAGCGGAAGCTCCTTGAACGAGAGGGGGCAAGTTTGGCCCTCGCGATGAGGACGCAATCCACAGAGCGCAATCGGAACGACGGTCCTAGAAAAGCGGTCCCGCCTCGCTCGTCATCCCACCCCGCCGACTAAGTCGGGGTTGTCAACCCTCATTACGGGAGACGGAGGTACGGGCGGACCATGCACAAAGAAGCGATCCAGACCGACCTTCCCGCGATCGGACTCCCGTTCTCCTGGGGCGTGAAGTTCGGGGATCTCGTCTTCGTCGCGGGGCAAGGACCCCTGGGCGTGGATGGCAAAGTCATCGAGGGGGACGTCCGGTTCCAGACTCGGAAGACCCTGGAAAACTTTCGAAAGGTCGTCGAAGCCGCGGGCTCGAGCCTCGACCACGTCCTCTCGACGACCGTGTATCTGAAGGACCTCGAGGACTTTCGCGGGATGAACGAAGTGTACTCGGAATCCTTCGCCGCAGAACCTCGACCGGCTCGGGCGACGGTCCGCGCCGATCTGCTCCTCGGCATGAAGGTCGAGATCCAGGGCATCGCCTACATTCCGCAAGGCGAAAGGCTTCAATCCCCGCGGCGCATGCGGACGTCGATGGCCAAGAAGAAGAAATCGAAGAAGGCCGCGAAGAAGAAAGCCTATTACGCCGGCCGCAAGGAAAAGAAGGCGAAGAAGTAGGCGGCAGCTAAAGGCGCGGGACCGTCCGAGGGTCGTCGTAGCGGAACTTCGACACATCACCGCGGGGAAGCGGGATGACGATCCGGGAGACCATTCCGTGAAGGGAATACGGGAGGCGGATGAGCCGCATCTCGCCGGAGGTGACCCATTCGTCGATCGCATATCGTTGCGCGAACCGCGTGGCGATCCGGGTTCGCTCCTTCCGCGACAAGTGAAAGGCGTCGTCGTCGAAGACGTGGACATGGAATCCGCGGCCGGAGTAGACGAGCTTTAGCCGGGTCCATTGTTCGGAGAGCTCCTCGTACAACGCGACCGCCTGACGACGGACCTCTTCGAACTCCCAATCGCAGAACGACAGGCCCTGATGGCGGCGCATCTTCGCCTCGATGTCTCCGTGGATCGGGCAGTCCAGGTTCTCCGGATCCAGATCGAAGGCGAGCTCTTGCCCCCGGAACAGGGGACTCCGCCAGGCGCGTGCATAGTCGAGGCGAGCCTTGCGGGCCGCATCCAAGGACGTGTACACATTCCGATCGTAGTAGACGCCTTCCGGCAGGTACTTCACGAGGTAGGGACGAAGCTCCCCCACGTCGCCGGCGTCGTCGACGATCAGGGGAACGTTCTTCAGGTGCCGGAAGCGCCGGGGATAGATTCCGGAATGCCGTCCGAGGATGAGGGCGTACACCCGCTCGCCGTTGGGACGCGCCATCCACTTCGCCGCGGAGCGGAAGTCCATCAATTCGCGGTAGAACCTCCGACGATCCGCGAGGGACGCGGGGCCGAGATCGTCCGGGAGTTCATAGTTCGGACGGACCACGGCGGGGAATCGCGGCTCGCGGGTAAAGCCTCCCCCGATGGGCGGGATGTCGGAATCGTCACGGCAGGTCTTCGGGATTCCACGCCACGTGCGAGCTCTCATCGAGCGAGTCGAGGCGCTCCATGTCCTCTCGCTTCAACTCGAAGTCGAAGACGGCCGCGTTCTCTCGAACGCGGTCCGGGCGTATCGATTTCGGGATGACGACGAGCCCGTGCTGTAGGCTCCATCGAATCAGGACCTGAGCCGGCGTCCGCGCGTACTTCGCAGCCACCTGAGTGATGACCGGATGGTTGAGTCGATGTCCGCGCGTGAGGGGACTGTACGCCTCCAGCTGAACCCGATGCTTCACGCAGAACTCGAGCAGGTCCTTCTGGTACAGGAAGGGATGGAATTCGACTTGGTTCACGGCGGGTGGAATCGGTGTTGCCGGGAGCAGCTCTTCGAGGTGGCGGATCGTGTAGTTGCTGACGCCGATCGAGCGGGCGAGCCCCTCGTCGTGGATCTTCAGCAACGCCTTCCACGATTCGTGTCGCAGGCCCGGTACCGGCCAGTGGATGAGATACAAATCGACATAATCGAGGCCGAGTTCGTGGCGACTCTTTTCGAACGCCCGCAACGCCGACTCGTAGCCATGGTCGTTGTTCCAGAGTTTCGTTGTGACGAAGACCTCTTTCCGCGGAATCCCGCTTTCCCGGACCGCGACTCCGACGTCGCGTTCGTTCCCGTACAGCTTCGCGGTATCGAACAGGCGGTATCCGATTTGGAGGGCGACCGCGACCGCGTTCCGGGTCGCCTTCCCGGAGCCGGCCTGCCACATGCCCAGGCCCAAGACTGGAATCTGGTTCCCGTCGTTCAGCGTGACTCGAGATCCAAGGGTTAGGCTCATCGCCGCACCGACGGCGCGCGCGCTACTTCAACCTTGACCGCGGACGACCTCACGACTTCGGAATATCTTTCTTCGGGTCGACGAACGGCTTCTTCACCACCGTGGCGCCGCGGGTCCCTTTCGTCGTCGACACCCGCAGCCTCGTGCCGATCTTCGCGTGATCAATCCCGAGGAGTGCATAGCCGATATTCTTCTCGAGCCGCGGCGAATAGGTCAACGAGGTGACGTGGCCGACCTTCCGGTCGTCCGCGTAGACGTCCCAATAGTCCGGGATCCAGGCTCCGAGCGGCGAACCCTCGACCTCGATCCCGACGAGTTTCCGTTTCACGCCCTCCTCCTTGATTCGGCCGAGCGCCGCTTTCCCGAGATAATCCGATTTCTTGTCTTCGTCCACGGTCCATCCGAGCCCGACCTCGTACGGGTTGTTGTCGAGCATGATGTCCGAGCTGTAGTTCAGGATGCCCGCCTCGATCCGACGAATTTCCGACGGGGCGATGGGCCGGATATCGTGCTTCGTCCCCGCGGCCATGACCGCATCCCAGAGTTTCTCGCCGAACTTCGAATTGCGCAAATACAGCTCGTAGCCGCGCTCTGCGCTCCAGCCCGTCCGCGTGATGACGAGCGGGATTCCGTCGAGCTCCGTCTCCCGCAGGTGATAGTACTCGAGGTCGAGGATTTCCTCGCCGAAGAGCGCCACCATGACGTCCTTCGACTTCGGGCCCTGCAACTGGAGCGGCGACACATCGGGCTCTCGCACGTTGACGTCGAGGCCCGCATTGACCGCAACGCCCTTGCACCAGAAGATCACGTCCCAGTCCGACAACGAGAGCCAGAAATGGTTCTGCCCGAGGCGAAGGAGGACCGGGTCGTTGATGATCCCGCCGTCAGGAGTCGTCAGGAGCACGTACTTGCACTCGCCGACCGCGCATTTCTGCATGTCTCGCGGGGTGAGCATCTGCATGAACTCGAGTCCATCCGGGCCGTCGATCTCGACCTGCCGCTCCACGCCGACGTCCCACAACGTCACGTGGTTGACGAGATGCCAGTACTCCTCCACGGGGTCGGTGTAGAGGCCCGGCATGAGCATGTGGTTGTAGAGGTCGTACGCCCGAACGCCGTGCTTGGCGGCCCGATGGAAGTACGGCGATTTCTGGATCCATGCCGTCTCCCGGAATCCCGGGAGAATCGGACCCGCGTAGTCGTTCGTCGCTTCCGTCAGGACACCGTCGCGCGTGTGGCCGGGTATCATACCACCTCCTGATTTGGGACGGGGAAGGTGGGAGGCTAGATGAGCGTTTTGGCGATGCCGGAAAATCGCTCGAGGCAATTCGTGACTCGGTAAAGATCACGACTTCGGAACTTCCTTTTTCGGATCGATGAACGGTCTCTTGACGACAATCGCTCTCCGCGAACCGGCCGGCGTGACGATTTCCATTTCTGTACCCAGTTTCGACACAGGGGTCAGTACCCACGCGTATCCGATGTTCTTCTTCAGTCGAGGCGACATCGCGAGCGCCGTGAGAATTCCGATCTCCTTCCCGTCCTTCCGAACCGGCCACGGATGCGGGAGCCAAGGCCGGACGACCTCATCTCCGGGGACTGCCACGCCCACGAGTTTCCTCTTCGGTCCTTCCTTCTTGATTTTCTTCAGCGACGTCCGTCCGATGAAGTCGTGTTTCTTCTCGAGGTCGACGAGCCAACCGAGCCCCGCCTCGTACGGGTTGTACTCCAAGTTGATGTCGGAGGGATAGTTCAGGATGCCCGCCTCGATCCGACGGTACTCGGAGGGGCCCGTGGGCCGGAGGTTGAAGGGCCTCCCGGCGTCCATCACACGGTCCCACAGGTCCGTGCCGCGGCTGCCGTCGCGGAGATAGATCTCGTACCCGACTTCGGCGGACCAGCCCGTCCGCGTCACGAGTACCGGGATGCCATCGATCTTCGCCTCCAGGAAGTGATAATATTCGAGATCCAGGACCCGCGGGCCCACGAGCGACCGGAGCACCTGCTTCGATTTCGGGCCCTGGATTTGCATCGGCGAAACATCCGGTTCGCTAAGCTCGACGTCGAAGTCCGAGTGGTATGAGACCCCTTTGGCCCACAGGAGCACGTCGCTGTCCGCCGTGGAGAGCCAGAACCGGTTCTTCGCGAGGCGCGTGAGGACCGGATCGTTGACGAGACCGCCTTGCTCGTCCGTCAGGACGACGTACTTCGCCTGGCCCACCTTGCACGTGCTGAGGTCCCGGGGCGTGAGGTACTCCATGAACTCGTACCCGTCGGGACCGCGGATCTCCACCTGTCGTTCGCATCCCACGTCCCAGATGGTCACGTGATTCACGAGGTGCCAGTATTCCTCGACGGGATCCGCGAAGTTGCTCGGGATGTACATCTTGTTGTAGACGTCGTACCCGTAGCAGCCTGCGCGCTGGGCCGCATCGAAGAACGGCGACTTCCGGTACCAAGGTCCGAAGTAGAGCGTCGTCTGTCCGCCTTCGATGACCACGCGTCGTCCCCTCGATCCGAACGGAATGCGGAGCGCTTATTTGACGCCCGTCTTCGAGGGGCCAAAGGGTAAGAGGTCCGCGTCGCTTCCTCGTCGAGGCCGAGCGTGACACGCACCTACGGAAGCCAAAGCATGTCGGACCCGCTTCGCACGGTGCTCATGCGGCGACCCGACGCATCGTTCGCCGTGTCGGACCCAAATCGATGGGGCTATGCGGCGAAACCGGACCTTACCGCGGCTCAGAAAGAGCACGACGCACTCGTCGAACTGCTCAAGCGCTCTGGAATTGAGGTCCTGTATCACGAGGAGCCGCAGCCGGAGAAAGCGGATTCGATCTTTGTGCACGATCCGGCGATCGTCACAGACCGCGGCGCGGTCATCCTCCGGATGGGGAAAGAGCTCCGCCGCGGCGAAGAGGGCTCGATGGCACGGGCCTTCGGATCGTTCGGCGTTCCGATCCTCGCGACCCTGCACAACGATGCGACCGCGGAGGGAGGAGATCTGTTGTGGGTGGACCACGACACCCTCGCCGTAGGCCAAGGCTTCCGGACCAACAACGAAGGGCTGCGGCAGATTCGCGAGGCCGTGGAGGCAATCGGGATCGAAGCGGTGCCGGTTCCCCTCCCATCCTTTCGAGGCCCGGAAGCCTGCTTGCACTTGATGTCGCTCGTCAGCCTCCTGGACGACGACCTCGCGGTCGTCTATCCGCGTCTCTTCCCGGTCCCGTTCTGGAAGTTCCTCCGGGAACACGGGTTCGATTTCGTCGAAGTCCCTGACGAGGAATTCCAGACGATGGCGCCGAACGTGCTCGCAGTCGCGCCGCGCGATTGCATCATGCTCGAAGGGAATCCGGTCACGGAAGCGCGACTGAAAGACGTCGGCTGTCGCGTCCGGACGTACCGTGGAAAGGAAATTTCCCTCAAAGCCGAAGGCGGCGCGACGTGCCTGACACGGCCCGTCCTTCGCTCATGGTGAGCTCGGAACGAATTGCGGCTCTCTTCGTGCGACGCTGGAATTCCGTTCAAGATTTCGGAATCGATTTCTTGGGGTCCACGAAAGGCTTCTTGACGACGGTGGCGTCGCGCTCCCCCGCGGAGGTCGCGATCGTGAGCCGCGTGCCGAGCTTTGCGAGACGGATCGGAACCCAAGCGTAGGCGATGTTTTTCTCGAGGCGCGGAGAGTATGTGAGAGCGGTCAGATGGCCGACCTTCTTTCCGTTCTTCTTCACGTCCCAGAACTCCGTCGCCCACGCGTGAATCTGCGGGCCTTGAATCTCGACGCCCACCAGTTTTCGCTTCACGCCCTCCTTCTTGATCTTGGCGAGCGCCTTCTTCCCGACGAAGTCCGCTTTCTTGCCGAGATCCACGAGCCAGCCCAAACCCACTTCGTACGGGTTGTTCTCGAGTGTCATATCGGACCCGTAGTTCAAGATGCCCCCCTCGATCCGCCGAATCTCCGACGGCGCGATCGGGCGGAGGTCGTATTTCTTCCCGGCCTCCATGATCCGGTCCCAGAGTTCGAGACCTCGCCGCCCATCGGTCAGATACACCTCGTAGCCGACCTCCGCCGTCCAACCGGTCCGCGTGATCACGACGGGGATGCCGGCGATCGTCGTGTTCATGAAATAGTAGTATCCGAGATCGAGGATTGCGGGGCCGACGAGGTCCTTCAGCACGTTCTTTGAATCCGGTCCCTGGACCTGGAGCGGCGACACATCGGGCTCAGAGATGTCCACGTCCATCCCGGAATTCACCGCGAGACCCTTCGCCCAGAGGAGCGTGTCCGAGTTCGCGAGGCTCAACCAGAATCGGTTCTTCTCGAGTCGGATCAACACGGGATCGTTGATGATCCCGCCGTTTTCGTCCGTGATGACCACGTATTTCCCCTGGCCGACCTTGCATTTCGTCAGGTCCCGCGGCGTGATCAGCTCCGCGAACTTCGCGCCGTCCTTCCCGCTGATCTCGACCTGGCGTTCGACGCTGACGTCCCACAAGGTCACGTGATTAATCAGATGCCAATACTCCTCGAACGGATCCGTGTAGAGCCCCGGGAGGTACATGTGATTGTAGATGTCGTACGCCTTCGCGCCCGCACGCTGCGTGGCCTCGAAGAACGGAGACTTCCGATACCACGGCCCGAAGAACAAGGTGCTTTGGCCTTCGTTGTGCGGGATGTCATCCCCTCCGGAGAATTGGGCCGGGAACGCGCATCGTTTATTTGAGGAATTCCTCACGCAGCGGGCTCTGCTCGCGGCGGAATGGATTCCGAGCAACCGAATCTCGTGTTGCAGCGTTTCGCGCAGGCCATCGTCCAGAGGCCTCGGGTCGAATCCAAGTTCCCGGCGGGCCTTCTGGTTGTTCCCGAGATACGTCACCCCCGCGAGATCTCGGAGTCGCTCGGACCGCGACAGGGCGGCGATGGCGCGGAGGAAGCCGGGTGAAGCGTGGAACCAGGGCGCTGGGATTCCGGTGATCCGCTCGGCCACGTCGAACGCATCGATCAGCGTGTGGGGCGGACCCGCGATGATGTACGCCTCGCCGACCCTCCCTCGTTCCATCGCGAGGATGCGCGCGCGCCGTATCCTCGATGTGGGCCCAGCAATACGCGGTCCGTTTCGGGATGGCTCGAAGATCGCCCTGGAGGTACCGCACGCGTGGGCCGGATTTCGCTCGTGTCGCCGGGACCGTAGTTGACGCCGGGCTGGACGATGACGAGCGGGAGCCCGGCACGGATCATCGGTTCCGCGATCTCGTAATAGGCAATCCATTTCGTCCAGTCATACTCCGTCAGCCACCGGCCGTTGTGTCGATAGGTCTCGTCGACGAGTCGACCGTGGGTGTCCGAGAACACCGCCAGCGTGCTCGTGTAGACTCCTTTCGGAACCCGGAGTTCTTTCATCGCGGTCAACACGTTGCGAGTGCCGGCGAGGTTGAGCCGCTCTCCCTCCGACAGGTCCCTCGACCCGATCTTGTACCAGCCCGCGATGTGGAACACCCCATCGACGCCGGCCATTAGGCCGCGCAACGAATCCGGATCCGTGATGTCTCCGCGACGGACATCGACACCGATCGACTCCAGGTCGCGCGCGCTTTCCGGATTGCGGGCGATCGCCACGACGTCATGGCCGGCAGCGACCAACTGGCGCGCGACGCGACCGCGATGAAGCCCGTGGCGCCCGTCACGAAATACTTCGCCATCGACGCCTCTCGCGCCGGAAACGTAGTGACTCGGGTTAGATAACGCTGCCCACCGCGGGAGCACTCGATACGCGGCGGGGTTCAGCCTTGTTTAAGGTTAACCGCATCGCATGTGTCACGCCCCGAACGCATCAACCTTCATAGGGGACGAGGCTCTCACCGCCTGCCGGGGATATTCCATGGGGGAAACGCTCACTCACAACCTGATTCGTTCCCATCTCGCCGAAGGCGCCATGCATCCGGGCGAGGAGATCGCGATCCGGATGAACCAGGCGCTCCTCCAGGACGCGACCGGCACGCTCGCGTGGCTCGAGTTCGAACAGATGGGCCAGGATCGCGTCGCGATTCGGCAGGCCACGCAGTATGTGGACCACAATATCCTCCAGACGGGATATGAGAATGCGGACGACCACCGGTTCCTCCGGAGCGTCTGCCAGCGGTACGGCGCCCTCTTCTCGGGACCAGGCAACGGAATCAGCCACTGGGCGCACATGGAGCGGTTCGACATGCCCGGGGAGACGATGCTCGGCTGCGACTCCCATACGCCCCACGCGGGCGCCTGCGGCATGCTCGCGATCGGGGCGGGGGGCTTCGAGGTCGCGAGCGTCATGGCGGGTGAACCGTACCGGCTCACGATGCCCGACGTTGTGAACGTCAAGCTGACGGGGAAGTTCAAACCCTGGGTGAGCGCGAAAGACGTCATCCTCGAACTCCTGCACCGCTTCGACGTGAAATGGGGGAAGAACAAGGTCCTCGAGTACACGGGGCCGGGACTGAAGGAACTGACCGTCCCCTCCCGGGGAACGATCGCGAACATGGGCACGGAGCTCGGCGCGACGGCCTCCGTGTTCCCGGCGGACGGGATGACGAAGCAGTTCCTGACCGCCCAGGCCCGGGGCAAGGACTTCAAGCCGCTCGCCGCGGACAACGCCGCGGAGTACGACGACACCGTGGACATCGACTTGGGGACGATTGAGCCGCTCATCGCATGTCCGTCCAGTCCGGACAACGTGAAGGCCGTGAGCGAAGTCGCCGGAACCGAGGTCGTCCAGGTGGCCGTGGGAAGCAGCGTGAACTCGTCGTTCCGAGATCTGAGCCTCGTCGCGCACGCGCTCGACGGGAAGCACGTCGCCGCGGGGATTTCGATGGCCGTCTCGCCCGGTTCGCGGCAGACGCTGCTCTTGATGTTGATCAGCGGCCTCATGACGAAACTCATCAAGGCCGGCGTGCGGGAGCTCGAAGTGGCATGTGGCCCATGCATCGGGATGGGGTTCGCGCCGCCGACGAAAGGGCCGTCAGTCCGCACGTTCAACCGCAACTTCGAAGGGCGAAGCGGGACCGCCGACGACCTCGTCTATCTGTGCAGCCCCGAGACCGCCGCGGCCACCGCGGTGCGCGGCGTCATCACGGACCCGAGGGAGTTGGGTAAGTTCCCGGCGGTGAAGGAGCCCGCGAAATATCCCGTCGACGCGTCCGGTTTCGAGTGGCCGCCGAAAGACCGCGCTTCCGTCCAAGTCATCCGTGGGCCGAATATCGCGCCGCTCCCGGTCGCAGCGCCGCCGAAAGACACGATCGAAGGCGAGGTGCTGATCCGACTCGGCGACAACATCTCGACGGACCACATCATGCCCGCGGGAGCGAAGATCCTCCCCTTGCGGTCGAACATCCCTGCGATCGCGGAGCACGTCTTCGAGTACGTCGACCCGACGTTCCCGGACCGCACGAAGAAAGCGGGCGGCGGCTTCATCGTTGCAGGGGACAACTACGGGCAAGGCTCGTCCAGAGAGCACGCGGCAGTCGCACCGATGTTCCTCGGAGTCCACTTGGTCCTCGCCAAGGGCTTCGCACGGATCCACATGGACAACCTCGTGAACTCGGGCATCCCACCCGTCACGTTCGTGGACCCGAAAGCGTACGTGGGAATCCAGCAAGGCGATCGCCTACGGATCGCGAACCTCCTCGCGGCGATCCGCGGACGCGGCGACGCGACCGTGGAAAATCTCACGCGCGGCACGAAGACGTCGGTCCGCGTGGAGTTGCGGCCGTACCAGCGGGAGGTCCTCCTCGCGGGAGGCGGCATCCGATACGCGCAATCCCGTCGGCGTGCGTGAGCCCCGCGGGTTTAAGTCGAGGCGCCGTTATCTCCGCGGGCGGAGGAGGCCACGATGGCGATGATCGTCCGGAAAGGCACGGTGCCGTCGACGCCTCACACGGAGTTCTACGCCATCCCGAACGTCCTCGCGAGGGAGGAAATCCACGGGTCGTACGGCTTCAGCGGAGCCTGGTCCAGGAAGCTCCATGTCCGTTTCTATCCGACGGAACAAGTCAAGCCCCCGAGGAAAGGGGATTTCGATCTGGTGCCTGACTTCCCACCGGAGGCCGACGTCCTCCAGCCGTACCACATCTTCACCGGCCGGGTTCCGTTCGAAGGAGATGCGCTCTCCTCCCGGAAGCCGATCGTCCACGGGCCTCGCACATCGATCTCGGTCTCGAAGCCCATGGACTCCATGCCGGACGACACGTTCTTCCGCAACGGCGAGCGGCACGAGGTGTACTTCGTCCAGAACGGCGAGGGGGTCGTGCGCTCGGAGTACGGGGACCTGAAGTTCCGCAAAGATGTCTACGTCGCGATCCCGAAGGGCACGACGTACCGGATCGACGTGACGTCGCCGAAGGCATGGTTCCTCCTGGTGGAGTCGATCTACCCGATCACTTTCGCGCCGCACTACCTGAACAAAGAAGGCCAGGCCACCCTGATGTCGCCCGTCGTCGAGACGGAGATCGAGACGCCGGACTTGCCGCCATTCAGGGACGAGCGTGGGGAGTTCCCGATCGACGTGAAGCACAGCGGCGGGAAGATCACCCGGATCACCTTGGGCCACCACCCGTTCGACCTGGTCGGATGGGAGGGTGCACTGTATCCGTTCGTCTTCGACATCAAGAGCCATCATGGAATCGCACGGGAGATCCACACGGCCCCGCCGATGCACCAGACGTTCCAATCGGGCAACGTGCCCCACAGCGGCTTCTCGCTGTGCTCCTTCGTCCCCGTCATGGCCGGATGGCATCCGCAGGAGGTCCCGGCTCCGTACGCACACTTCAACGTCGATTCGGACGAGCTGATGTTCTTCTGCAACGCCTTCTACGGCGCCCGCGAGGGCGTCATCGAGGAGGGCTCGTTCACGTTCCACCCCGGAGCGACACCCCATAGTCCTCAGGGGAACGCGGCGCAGCGCTCGCTCGCGGCCCGGGGGAAGGTGCAAGCGCGCCTGGCGGTCATGCTCGATACGTACTTCGAGAGCATGCGGATCACGACCCAAGGCTTCGCGTACCGTGATCCCGCATACGTCCTGAGCTGGTCCGAGAACGTCCAACGGGCCCAACCCGCGGGCGAAGGCTGGGAATCGCCCTCCGCCTGAGCCGAGGTGAAACCGTGACCTTCCCGCAGTTTCGGATTCGATTCGGGGACCGAGGAGCGCGGAGGTGCGCATGAGGCTCGCGCGATTCTCGACGGCGGGAGGACCTCCGCGCCTGGGCGCGGTCCTCGGCCGGTGGGACCACTGGGAAAAAATCGTCGACCTCTCCGCGGTGGATTCCGCCATCCCGGCGGACACGCTTGAGTTCATCGATGCGTGTCCAGGGTTGAAAGGCGACGTATGGGACCGGGCGCTCCGGGTGCTCGCCGAGGCCGAGAAGATCGAGTCCGACGCCCCGCTGTGGGCGTTTCGACCGGGCGACGTGCGGATCCATTCGCCAATCGCTCCGCGGCTGTTGCGAGACTTCCTCGCGTTTCGGGCCCATGTCGCGCGCACGCGGGCGGCCGCATGGGCCCAGATCCCGCCCGAGTGGGACGCGCTGCCTGCGTACTACAACGGCAATCCATTGAATGTCGTCGGGACGAAGGAGGCCATCCCTCCAATGCGCTTCGAGACGTTCGAGGGACGTACCCCGCGGCTCGTCCCGTCGGCCGGTGTCACCATCTTCAACGACTTCTCGGCCCGGGACTTGCAAGCGACGGCGACTCGCACTGGTATGGGGCCCGCTCCGGGGAAGGATTGGGCGAACGCCCTCGGACCGTGCATCGTGACCCGCGACGAGTTCGGAGAACTGCGGGACCAAGCGATCGTCGTGCGCGTGAACAACGAGGAACGGCTGCGCGATCGATACCGCACTCTCGTCCACGAGAACCCGTGGGTCCGCGAAGGCCAGCGAGCCCTCTGGTCGTTCCCGGAGATGCTCGAGTTCCTCTCCCGATTCCAGCCGATCCACGCGGGCGAGGTCTGGGGGAGCGGCACGATTCCGGGAGGATGCGAGCTGGAGCGGGGCGACCGCGCTCGCTACCTCAAGCCGGGCGATCGCATCGAGATCGAGATCGAGGGAATCGGCGTCCTCGAGAATTCCATCGCGGCCTCGGCGTGAGAGGGACCGTAGGCCGTGCAGGCCGCCGCACGGCGACCGACGGCTTCACAGCGGCGGCAGCTGGGCCCGGGCGATTTGCGAGCTGATCGAGTCGATGTAGTCGCGCAACCGGCGAACGATCGTTTGATTGCGGATGACGCCGAGTACCCGGCCGTCCTTTTCCACGAGGACCCTCCGAATCCCTTTTTCGGCCATGATTGCCGCGACTCGATCGATCCCTTCGCCCGCATCGACGTAGACGAGGGGGCGAGTCATCAATTCCTCGAGGCGGACCTTCGCAGGGTCTCGCCCCGCTGCGACGACCTTGGCGACGATGTCCCACTCGGTGACGATGCCGATCGGCCGTCCCTCGGGCGACGACACGATGACGAACCCGTGGTGGCGGTCCGCCATCGCCTTCGCGGCTTCGAGAAGGGTCGTGTCGGGTCGCATCGAGAGGAACTCCGGTTCGAGGATGTCCTTCGCGAACAGGACCATTGGGGGAGGTACCGCGCCCGCGGCGTTTATGCCTTTACTCGACGCCCACGGCGTCCGCGGCCCTCCGGCGCCGGATGGAGGCCGGAATCGCCCCGATCAGGCTGATTGCCGCGATGACGTAGAAGATCTGGTGGAATGCGTCCATGAACGCCCCGATTTCGAGCTGCCCCTGAGGCACGGGAAGGCCGGCAAAAATCGCTTGCATCACGGCAAGCGGCATGCGCGACGCCATGATCGCGAACGCCAGCCCGAGGCTCACGAGAAACCCGACGTTGAAGAGCGTCGACGACATGCCGGCAGCGACCCCTCGACGCACGACGGGCACCGAGTTCATGATCGACGCCACGTTCGGGGCGATGAACAAGCCACCTCCGATGCCCGCGAGGATCATCGGCAGGACCAGGATCGAGTACGAGGCCCTGTACGGAAGCGTCGCGAACCAGACGTACGACGCTCCGGAGATGAGAAGACCGGCCGTCGTGAAGCCGCGAGGGCCGTACTTGTCCGACAGGTATCCGCTGATGGGACCGATGCTCACGAAGGCCAGCGAGAACGGGATCAGGAGCACGCCCGCCGTCAGCGCGTCGAGGCCGAGCGCGCCTTGGAAGTAGAACACGAGGACGAGGCCGACGGCCCCCCGAGCGGTCGACGCGAGGAGGTTGCTCAGGACACCGGCGGAGAACGCGCCGTTTCGGAACAATGCGAGGTCCATCATCGGAGACGGCACCACCCGCTCAATCGGCACGAAGGCGACGAGGCACGCGACGCCCGCGAACAGCATGATGAGGTCGATCGTCGCCCAACCGGAAATCGCGCCGAGCGTGACGCCGAGGAGCGCGAGGGACAGGCCGCCCGCGAAGAGAAGATTTCCCGCCGGATCGAGTTTCTCGCGGCCCGGATGGGGCCCGAGCTCCTTCAGCCGGAGGTACGCCCAGATCGTGGCAAAGACACCGACCGGGACGTTGATCCAGAAGATCGATTGCCACCCGAGATACGCGGTGAGGACGCCCCCGGCGACGAGGCCGATCAGGGCGCCGCCGGTCCCTGCCACTTGGTTCAGCCCCAGGGCTCGCCCGCGCTCGGCGACCGGGAACGCATCCGTCAGGATTGCGGCGCTGTTCGCGAAGAGGAGGCCCGCCCCGATCCCCTGGACGAGCCGGAACAGCACGAGGCTCTGGCCGTTCGGAGAGAGGCTGCAGAGCCCCGAGCCGATCGTGAAGACGGCGAAGCCGAGGTTGTACAGGCGGACGCGGCCGTACAGGTCCGCCAGTCGGCCGATCGTCAGGAGGAGACTCGCCGTCACTAGCACGTAGCCCAGGATGATCCAGATCCCCTCGACGGTCGTGGTCCCAGGGAGGTCACGGATGATCGTCGGGAGGGAGATCAGGACGATGTTCGAGTCGAGCAACGCCATGAACGTCCCGATGGTCGTGTTCGTCAGCACGACGTACTTGTATTGCATTCGCAAGCCCGAGCGCGGCCGCGTAGACCTTCGGATATTAATGTAGTTGAGTCGCGGACCTCCGATTCAGTCCAAGGACCTGCGACGTAGTAGCGAGGTTCCGTGTGACCCCGTGCCACGAAAGGGTTATCGTCCCACATTTCGATTCGCAGCCGATGAGCAGATGGCGGCC
Organism: Methanobacteriota archaeon; assembly: GCA_005878525.1. Lineage (GTDB taxonomy): Archaea > Thermoplasmatota > Thermoplasmata > RBG-16-68-12 > RBG-16-68-12 > RBG-16-68-12. The sequence goes on along the minus strand of VBMB01000140.1, from coordinate 8,454 downwards.
CTTCCCGCGTTCTTGAAGCTCAAAGTGGACCACAAGACGGTCCTGTGCCGAGATGTCAACACGTACCGCGCGCTGCGGGATTTCCTGTTGAACAGCGGATATTCGCCGGTGTACGAGACAGAGCGAGTCGGCGAGGAGAAGACCGCGATGGCGACGTTCGCATGCCTGAATCCGCTGACCGGGGAACGGCTCGCGGTCGTGCTCGGGATGAGCGCGCCGAACGAGGTGTCCCACGCGCAGGCGCCGTTTGCGTACGGATTCGCGGGGAAGCCGCAGAAGGACGCGCAGACCTACATGCAGCACCTCGCCCTCCGGACGACCGACATCGAGAAGTTGAAGTCGTATCTCGAATCGAAGGGCGCCGAGTTCTTGACGCCGATCTACAAGGACAAGGATTCGTTCGGGCCGCTCCTCCAGTCCTTTACCCGCGAGCTCTTCGACAACGAATGGTTCTTCATCGAGTTCGTGCAGCGCGACTACGACGCCGACAATCTCGGCGTGGGCGGCACGCAGTTCGTCCAGAACACGGTCAAGTCGCTGTACGTGTCGAAGCAAGAGGAATTCCGCGAGTGGGAGAAGACGGGCAAGAAGCGGAAGTTCCTCGATCGCGTACCCGAGAAAGAACGGACCAAACTCCTCCGCGACCTCTTGGCGAACACGGAACCGAAGGGGTACGTCGAGACTGTGTCACCGATCACGCGGAACGTGAAATTGAGCTGATGCGAGCGAGGACCACCTCGAGGTCTGACGCGTCGTTCACATCCAGGAAGGAGTCCAGTCGCGGATCGACCGTGCGCAACTGATCTTCGAGGACGAACACGGCGTCGAGCCGATCAACCAGGGAAGACGGCGAGGGCAAGTCTGCCTTCGGACCCGAAAGGATGCGACGAAGGGCCGCGGTGCGATAGACCGCTCGGACGGGATCGAAGACGTCGAGCTTGGGGACGGCGGCGTTGTGGGCGCCGAGGGATGCCAGGAGGAGACGGTACAATTCGGGCCGAAGGAGGGGGGCGTCACAGGGCGCCACCAGAAGCCGTTCGCCGCGAGCCACCTCCATTCCGCAGATGATTCCTTCGATCGGGCCTTTCCCGCGTCGACGATCGATCACGAACGCCGCGGTCGGAATCAAACGCCGCAAGGTTTCGGCCATCGGTGCCTCGGCGATCGAGACGACGAGTTCGGCGGCGAAAGGAGCGACGGCTTCGACCACCCGCTCCACGATGGTCGTCCCTGCGACGACCTCCAGAGCCTTAGGCCGACCAAAACGCCGGGACGATCCGCCCGCGAGAATCAGCGCCGTGTCCACGGATCCCGGAATGGCCGCAGCGTTCAAAAGAGCCGTCGACGGAGCTAGTCATCGACCGCCGACGATGCCGGCTTCGACGCTCTGGACTTGCGGCAGGTGGTCGGCCATCAGCTGCCATGAATTGCCGTCGTCGCGAGAGTTGTACAACTGGCCTGTCGTTGTGCCCACGTACACTCCCGCCGGATCATTCGAATCCGTGCGAAGTCCCTCTCGCAGGACCGTGAACCACGCACCCCGTTGCGGAAGCCCCTTCGTCATCTTGGTCCAGTGCTTCCCGCCATCCGTCGTGCGGGTCACGGCCATCGCGCCGCCCGGCGTCACGCGGTTGTAGTCGCCTACGAGGGGCACCGCATAGGCGGTCGCGCGATCGTGCGGATGGGCCGCAATCGGGAACCCGAAGGCGCCGCCCGTGCTCTTGGAAATCGGCAGGCCGTTCTCGATGATCTTCCATGCGGGATCTCCCCTCGTGCGCCGGTACATGCCGGCGTGGTTCTGTTGGTACACGATGGCGGGGTCCTGGGGGTCCCGGACCATCTTGTGGACGCAGGTGCTGAGGTCCTCTCGGTCGTAGAGCTTCTGCTTTCCGTACCAGCGGATCCCGGCATCGTACATCGACCAGGACTCGCCTGCGTCCTTCGTCGCGAAGATGCCCGCCGCCGAAATGCCGACGAGCATGCGCTTGGAATCGCCCGGGTACGGGAGGATCGTGTGGAGGCAGAGGCCGCCGCCCCCCGGTTCCCACTTCTCGCGGCCCTCGCGGTAGTTCAACCCGTCGTCGGACGACCATGTGGCGCCATCGTCCTCGCTCCGGAACAATCCCGCCGGTTCGACGCCGACATACAGATCGTCCTCGGGACCTTTTTGGAGCTGCCACAGTTTCGTCACACTGATTCCCGACTCCTTCGAGAACCGCGGGCCTTCCTTCGGGATGCTCCACTTTCCCCCGAAGTCCGTGCTCCGAGCCACGACGGGTCCCCAGTGCTCGCTCGTCACCCCGGCGAAAACGGTCTTCCCCTTGTCCGGATCCAAAATCGCGTGACGGATCGTGTCGCCTTCGAAGTACGGACCCCGCGACGACCACCGCTTCCGATCCCGCGAATGGAAGAGGAACAAACCTTTTCGAGTCCCGACGAGCACCACCGTATCGCCTTTCTTCACCGCCGCCATGTCAACCACCTGCCACGGAGGGAAGGATCGTCACCACATCGCCCGTGCGGAGCGGGACATCATTGGGACTGAGATGCGACACGGGCTCATCGTTGACGAACGCGTTCACGAATCGCCGGAGTCGACCCTGGTCGTCCAGGATCCGATAGGCGAGCCCGGGGAATCGACGATTCAACTCGGCGATCGCTTGTCCCAGATCGGCCGCACGGATCTCGACGGTCCCGATTCCGTTCGTGAGTCCACGAAGAGGATACGGCACATACACCTCGATCGAACCACCGGATGCGTCGCCCATTCCACGGGTCTCCTGCACGTCTCGACTTCCGTCTGCTTGGAGCATAAGCAGGCTATTTAACGGTTCACTGGAGACGAGAGAACCTTTGTCGTCCAGACTCGAAGGGCGGATTACGCCGAGAAGGTCTCGGTGCAATCTTCCTTCGCTAGATTCCCCTGGCGGAGACAAGAAGATAAGCCCGTCGACGCTTCCTCGGCACGTGGCCTCCCGCGGGCGGCGGAAGGGCGTCCGGCGCGTGAGCGCGGTCCCTTTCGGGATGGGATTCACGAAGCCCCACAACTACCGCGAAGTCTTCCGGTCCGCTTGGAACAACAAGCGTCGGCCGTTCTTCACCATGCGCATCCTCCGCGATGGCGTCTGTGACGGCTGCGCCCTCGGGACCACGGGCCTGCGCGATTTCACGATGGAAGGGATCCATCTCTGCACGGTCCGCCTCGACCTGCTCCCGCTGAACACGATGGGGCCCCTGCGCGTCCGGCGACTCGAGGACGTCAAGTCGTTGCGATCGAAGTCATCCCGGGACCTTCGGGAACTCGGCCGCCTGCCATACCCGATGATTCGCCACCGAGGGAACCGTGGCTTTCGGCGGATCTCCTGGGACGACGCGCTCCAATTTGCGGCCCGACAGATCCGGGCCACGAGCCCGGACCGGCTCGCGTTCTTCATCACGTCCCGAGGGATGACGAACGAATCGTACTCCGTCGCAAACAAAGTGGCGCGGTTCCTGGGCACGAACCACATCGACAATTCCAGCCGGCCCTGCCATTCGCCGAGTACCACCGGTCTGAAGGACACGATCGGCGTCGCGGCCTCCACCTGCTCGTACTCGGATTGGATCGGGAGCGACCTGATCGTCTTCTTCGGTTCGGACGTGCCAAACAACCAGCCGGTGACGATGAAGTATCTGTACTACGCGAAGCAGCAGGGCACGAAGGTCGCGGTCGTGAATCCGATGCGGGAGCCTGGGCTCGAACGGTACTGGGTGCCCTCTGTCCCCGGCAGCGCGCTGTTCGGCACGCGCTTCGCCGACGAGTTCTTCGCGATCCACACGGGCGGCGACATCGCCTTCATCAACGGCGTCCTGAGACACCTGATCGAGAACCACTGGGTCGATGAGGATTTCATTGAGAAACACACGACGGGCTTCTATCCGGTGCGCGTGGAGGTCGCGTCGCAAACGTGGGAACAGCTCGAACGGCAGTCGGGCGTCTCGAAGGATCGGATGCTCGACTTCGCCCGGATGTACCACGAAGCCAAGTCTGCGATCTTCGTCTGGAGCATGGGCATCACCCACCACCGGTTCGGCGTGGACAACGTCAAAGCGATCGTGAACCTCGGGCTCGCGCACGGGATCGTCGGGCGGGAGAAGTGTGGCCTCATGCCAATCCGGGGCCACAGCGGCGTCCAAGGCGGCTCCGAGATGGGGGCGCAGCCCGCGGCGTACGGCCTCGGCTTCCCGGTCGACGATGAACACGCGGATCGGTTCGCGAAGATCTGGGGCTTCCGGCCTCCGACGATGCCGGGCATGACGGCGGTCGGTATGATCGATGCGGCCCACGAGCGCCGCCTCGATGTCCTGTACCTCGCGGGCGGCAACTTCCTTGAGACGTTGCCGGAGCCGGAGTACGTCCGCACGGCTCTTGAACGCATTCCGCTCCGGATCCATCAAGATCTCGTCCTCACGAGTCAAATGCTCGTCGAACCCGAGGAGACTGTCCTGCTGTTTCCCGCGCAGACTCGATACGAACAGCGCGGAGGAGGCACGGAGACTTCTACGGAACGCCGCGTCTACTTCTCCCCCGAGATCCCGGGTCGCCGGATCGGGGAGAGCCGACCGGAATGGGAAATCTTCATGCACGTCGCGGAGCAGTCGCTCCCGGATTCGGCCCACCTGATCCATTTTGACGACGCCGCGGCAATCCGCCGGGAAATCGCGAAAGCCATCCCGACGTACCAGGGCATCGAGAAACTGAGCGCCAAACGCGATGCGTTCCAGTACGGTGGCCCGCGACTGTGCGAGGGCGGAATGTTCCCGATGCCGGACGGGAGGGCCCGATTCTCGGTCATTGCATTGCCGGACGGGGACATCCCTCCCGGACAATTCCTCCTCAGCACGCGCCGCGGCAAACAATTCAACTCAATGATCCACGGGGAGCTCGACTTCCTGCTCGGCGCACGCCGGAGCGATGTCCTCATGTCCGCGGAGGATGCGAAAGAGCTCGGCGTGGCGGACGAAGACGAGGTCCTCATTTCGAACGACCTCGGCTCGTATCGGGGGCAGGTGCACATTGCCCCGATCCTGCCGCGGAATGTGCAGACCTATTGGCCGGAAGGGAACGTCCTCATTCGCCGTGGGATCGTCGACCCGCAGTGCGAGATGCCGGACTACAACGCGCTCGTGCGGATCGCTCCCGCGGCGGCGGCGAAGGGGAACGCATGAACAGACCGGGTCCAACGACTCGAGCCAAGGTTTGGAAGATTCGAAGCGACCTCGCCACGGAGGAAACCGACGTCATCGCCGCCGAGGAGCCGATGGAAATTCGGGTTGAGACGGGAGGAAAGAATGATCGAACCACGACCTCGCTCTCCGTCACAATGCGCACGCCGGGGAATGATTTCGAACTCGCCGCCGGCTTTCTTCTCACCGAGGGCATCGTGGACCGGAAGCGAGACATTGTGCGGCTCGAATACTGCACCGACCCAGGAATCGCACAGGAATACAACATTGTGAGCGCGGTCTTGCGTCCCGATGTTGCGTTTCATGCAGACGTCTTGAGCCGCCATTTCTACATGACCTCGTCGTGCGGAGTCTGTGGAAAGACGTCCCTCAAGGCGGTTCGCGTGGCGGCCCGTCATCCAATCCCACCAGGGAGTCCACGGGTCAACCGAGAAACGATTTCTTCGATGCCGGAGCGACTGCGCGACGACCAGGTCCTCTTCTCCGAGACGGGCGGCCTCCATGCCGCGGGTCTCTTCGACACCCACGGGAGGCTGCTGGGCCTGCGGGAAGACGTCGGGCGACACAATGCCGTCGACAAGGTGATCGGAGAGGCGTTTCTCGCGGACCGTGTGCCACTCTCCGATCGGACCCTAGCGGTGAGCGGACGAGCGAGTTTTGAGATCATGCAGAAAGCCGCCGTCGCGGGCATCCCGATCGTCGTGGCGGTCGGCGCACCGTCCAGCCTCGCCATCTCCCTCGCGGACGAGTTCGGCATGACGCTGGTAGGCTTCGCTCGCGGAGGGCGATTCAACGTCTACGCGGGTCGCGAGCGAGTCGCGAATGGATTGACCGAGATGGACCCCAGGTGACCTGGGTCACCGATCGTCGGCAAGTGAAGAACCGCGTCGAAACTTCTAAGGTCGCAAAGCCGCTTCGATGCACGCGTGAAGGCCGCGGTCCTCGGGACGGGCGGACTCGGGCGGATCATCACCCTGGAACTCGCGGCCGACCGGCGCGTCGATGAGATTGTAATCGTCGACAAGCGAGGGGACCGCTCCCGCGCGTTGCAATCGCTCGGCAAGACAGCCTCGCTCACGGCCCTCGAGGCGGACGTCACGGACGCGGCGGCGCTGCATCGGATTCTCTCGGGCGTGGACGTCGCGGTGAATGCGACGCTACCGGCGCACAACCTCCGCGTCATGGAGGCGTGCTTCGAGGCCGGCTGCAGCTACGTCGACAGCGCGGGATACAGCCCCCCCGTGGCGGGAGAGAAGAGCGGGGTCCTCGAACAGCTCGCGTTGGACTCGAGATGGAGGGATCGTGACATCAGCGCGATCGTCTCGATGGGTTCGGATCCGGGGATCTCGAACGTCATGGCGCGCGTGGCGGCGGACCGCTTCACCGACATCGACCGGATTCTGATCCGCAAGGCGGCGACCGGAGAGAAGGCCACGGAAGGCTTCCCGCTCCAGGAGCCCGCGAGCGGGGACGAGCTCTACGAGTTCCCGCCGCCGATCGGGAAGCGGCGCGTGCACTGGTTCTGGCACGAGGAGGTCCTCACGTTGCCAACTCACCTTGGCAAGCCGGTGGGCTGGGTGGACTACAAGCACGACGTCAACCCAGAACTCGAGCGGGCGATCCATGCGTTCGATGCCCTGGGCCTCCTGATACCGGACCACAAGGTGAAGGTCGGCGTCACGCAGATCCCGTTCCGCGATGCGTTCATGGCCGCGATGCCGGAGCCGTCGACCCTGATCGGGCCACTTCCGGGGGCGCTCGGGATTGTCGTCGAGGTGCATGGCACGAAGGCCGACGGCACGAAATCCGGCGCGCGGGCCTCGCTCACGATGGAACACCGGGAGGCCAACCGCCGTCGCGGGACAACCGCGGAACGTTTCCTGACCGCAGCGGCGTCCGCCGCCGCGGTGATGATGATCCACTCGAAACGCCTGCCGACTGCGGGCGTCCTCGCCCCGGAAGAACTTCCGACGGATGTCGTAGTGCCGGAGCTCGCCGCGCGCGAGGTCTCGTTCACCGTCGCGGATCTTCCTGGCTGAGTTTTGCGAGGCCGTCGCACATCCGTTAAATACGGCCCCGGCGGTCCCTTCGAAGTTCCGGGTGAAGGCGATCGCCGCGAACTCAACGCTCACCGCAATCCGAGGCGTACGGGTGGGCCACGCGCAAGACATCCGGCGAAGGACCGGGACAACCGTGGTCCTCTTGGAGCCTCCCGCGATGGCGTTTGCGGACGCGCGAGGCGGCTGGCCAGGAACCTACGATACGGCCGCTTCGGACCTCGGGAAGACGTTCATCGAACGCCACGCGCTCCTCCTCACCGGCGGCGACGTCTACGGTTTCGACGCAGTCCGGGGGATTCGCCGCTTCCTTCTGGAACACAAGCTGGCTTCCCCGAAAGGTGGGGGCGCCATGCCCGCCATCATGGGGACGAACATCTACGACCTTGAGTTCGCCGACACGGACGGACTCGACTACACGCACTTCGGGTACGAGGCGTGCGTGGATGCGTCGACGAGACCGGTGGCCCAGGGAAACGTCGGCGCGGGGACCGGGGCCACGGTGGGACCGTTCTTCGGGAAGACGGGCGGCACGAAGGGAGGGCTCGGGAGCAGCGCCGCTCGGGTCGGCTCGTGGACCGTCGGCGCTGTCGTCGTGACGAACTGCGTCGGCAACGTTTATGATCCGTTCGAGAGCCGAACAATCGGCGGCACCCTTCGAAAGAGCGGGACCGGATATCGGGAGATGGACGACGTCGCCGAAGAATACCTGAAGCGTTCGAAGACGCGATCCGGGACGACGATTGGCGTCCTCGGAACGGACGCGCCGTTGGATCACGAACAGCTCGCACGGCTCGTCGAGCTCGCCCACGACGGAATCGCCCTCGCGGTGCGGCCGGCCCACATGTCGACCGACGGAGACACGATCCTCGGATTCACAGCGCGAACGCCCAAGGGACCTCGCCTTGACTACCGAGCGTTCGACGTCCTGCATCATGCCACGGTTCGAGAGGTCGCGCGCGCCGCCGTGAACGCCGTCCGTGCTGCGGCGACTCTGGGTGGCGTCCCGGGATTCACGGACCGCTGACGACGTCTCTCGGAAGAGTCTTCGGCGTCAAGAGCAATCATCTGAGCTGGAGGTCGATGGTTTATTAGGATGCCGTTCTGTGCCCACGCCGGACCCGTCGCCTAGCACGGATAGGGCACCGGATTTCTAATCCGGCTATCGAGG
>VBMB01000020.1 GCA_005878525.1 Methanobacteriota archaeon | reverse complement strand
CGGGAACTCGAGCTCTTCTCACTCTCCGACTGGGAGCGGGTCCTCGCCGGCTTGGGAATTCCCCACCCCGCGGAGGCCCTCGCGACGCTGGTCCGGGAGAACACCGTGTTCGAACCGAAGGCCGGCTTCTTCCGAGTGGTCGTCCTCAATCCCTAGCCGCCGGCGCGCGGCGACGCTCTCGTCGCAGCTCGCGACGAATGTCCTCGGGAAGCGTGCCTGGGAGAATCTCGCGGTAGACGTAGTAGTAGATCAACAGGGCAAAGCCGACCGACGTGACCGCGGAGATCGCGCCGTACGGTTCGTCCACCTGGAGCAGGAACGGAGAGAGGAACGCCCCGTGTGCGAGGCGGACGCCGACCGCCCGCAGGAACGCTCTCCACGTGTCTCCGCGTGAGGCTCCGAATCCAATGAGCGCTCCCGTATCCGCATTCACAAGACCGAGGCTGATCGAGTAGACGATGAGCAGAGCGAAGGTCTCGGGTACGTACAGAATGTCACGCGACGCCCACGCGGCCGCGACCACGCCGCTCGCCGCTGCCCCGATTCCGAGCGGCACGCCGTAGAACGTCGTGTCGAATCGGCCGCGGTAGCTGCGGCGATTGAGCCACGCGAGCTTGAACGACTCCTCGAAGACGAAGCTGACCCCGACGGCGACGGCAAACGAGACCAGGTCCCCGCGAGGGAGGGCGAGGGCGAAGATACTCGCGACGGTCCCGAAGATGAGACCCACGGCGAGGCTCCCGAACACGCGACGGTCGTCGAACAGCGTGTGGTCCACCTGGGGCCGATCGAAGCGACGAAGGGACGCCCACAGGATCACCAGGCCCGGCAGGATTCCCAGGAGAAACGCAACGAGAAAATCCACGTTCGAGGCCATGGAGGCCGTAAAGAAAGCTCGGGCGCTACTTAAGAACGCGGCCGGCCGACTATCGAGCCTGACAACAGGGAACGCGGGTTTATGGTCCGCGGGACAGGTCGAATCCGATGTCGATGCCCGGGAAGCAGGCCCGGGTCCTGTGTCCCGTCTGCGCGGAGCCCATGCCTCCGGACGAGACGGAGTGCGCGAACTGCGGGGCCTTTGTCATCGACGAGGCCGTCGTCCGGCTCAGCCGAGCCTTCGGGCTCGACCGCGAGAAAGCCCTGAAGTTGTTCGAGGCCGGCTTCCGCCACACGAAACAACTGCGAGACCGGGATCCGAATGGCATCTTGGAGAAGGGAGAGGTCGGTCTCCTATTCATCTGCACGAACTGCGGCGGTTTCGTCGCCGCGGGCGACGCAAAGTGCCCTCGGTGTGCGGCCGAGTTCGAGGCGGAGCCGGAGCCGCTGGGCACGGAGGAGGACATCCTGGATCTGGTCCTGTGCCCCACATGCGGCGCGGACAACGATCCGAACCTCGAGGAATGTGAGGTCTGCGGCAGCACCCTTCGGGGGACGAAGGAACCCAGCCCGATGGCCCCCGAGGCGAGCCCTGCGACCCCTCAGACCACCACGCCTCGCCCGGTCCGCCGCGTGCTCGACAAGGTCGATGAGTTCCTCAGAGACCTGAGGCCGTTCGTCTCCGAGGTCCCGCGCCCGGACGCCCCGCGGCCCGCGCCAGCTCCGAAACCCTCGGAGGCCACGGTGAAGGCTCCAGTCGCGATGCCCAGACCCGACCCGGCCTCGACGGCGAGAAAGCCGGAGTCGACTTCCACACCGAGTCCAGCGGTGCCGGTCCCATCGAGGCCCGCGTCGCCGATGCCTGAGAAGCCCGTCACACAGACCCGGCCGGCTCCGGCTATTGAACTCGAGGCGAGATTGGCCCCGAGAAACAAGCCCGCCACTCCGCCAGCAGCCAAGATTCGCGGGCGGGCCGAAGCGCCGAGTCGAATCCCGCGAAAGAACGCTCGCCCTCCAGCGAGAGGGGCTCGCAGCCGAATCACTGCGGAGACCGCCGGAGGTCTCGTCCTCGCGGCGTCGACGAGCCTGATCCTGGCGGGGGCGCTGAACCAGCCCCTCGTGAGCGCGGGGATCGCCGCGTTCCTCATCGGTTTCGGCGCATTCCTCACCGTCGACTACGTTCGCGGCGCGCGTGTCCGGCCGCCCCGGTTCGATGCGCTTCTCTTAGTCGCAGGGACCATTCTCACCGTGAGCGCGCTGCTCCTCCGCGGTTTGCCGATCGATGCGAATACCGCGGTCGCCCTCCCGGTCGTCGGGGCTCTGGCATTTGCAGGGGCCACGAGGAGCTTGGTGCGCGGTCCTCATCGGATCCTCCTGGCCATCGCCAGCGCGATTCCGATCATTGGTCAGGCCATCACGACGGTTGCCGATCCGGCGTATGCGATGAGCCTGCCATGGATCGTCGGCGTCGGGGCGGCCATGCCATGGCCCGCGGCGCTCGCGGCCGCAGAGATCCTCCGCCGCAACTCCGCGTCGGCCCTCCGTCGGCAGCTGATCCGTGCCGAGCGGGACATGGGGCGCAAAGACTACGAACAGTCCCTCGCGGATTACGATCGCGCGATCGCCACCGCACGGCAGGGCGTGACCGGTGCGGAAATTCCCTGGTACGGGAAGGGGGCGACCCTCATCCTGCTCGGCCGGTACGACGAGGCCTTGCGGGCGATCGACACCGCACTCGACATCAACCCGCACAACGAGGTCGCCTGGCTGAACAAAGGGAACGCGTTCACGAAACTCGGTCGGCTCGTCGACGCGCTCCGCTGCTTCAACGCGGCAATCAAAGTCAACCCGACGTACGAGGTCGCGTGGAACAACAAGGGAAACGCGCTCGCGCGCCTCGGCAAGTTCGAAGAAGCGCTCGGATGCTACGAGCGTGCCCTCGAGATTGATGCCGCGTACCGCGGCGCCTGGGTGAACAAAGGCTTCGTCCTCACGAAGCTCGGGCGATTCGACGAAGCCGCCTCGTGCGCGGATCGCGCGTTGGGGTTGGAGCCGGGGCGAAGGGCCGAGCCTATCTGACCCGCTTCGCCTTGCGCGGTTTCGCGGGAGAAGATCCGGCCTTCCATTCGGCAGTGGAGATGGGCTGCTTCAGATCGGACACGTTCCCGTCCAGGTCCGCGAACTGGCCGAGCCACTCGCCCCACTCCATCTTCTCCGGCGGGAGCGGGAACTCTACGCCTCGGCGCCGCATGCGTTCGTAGTCCCCCTGGATGTCGTCCGTGATGAACGTGATCCCCGAGGGCCCGGGTTCTGTCTCTCCGCGCATGAAGCACAGGTGGACCCGGGTGCGCGGACGAGCCGGTCCGAGCTCGACCCAATGGCCCGGATTCTCCGGCGTCCCCTGGACCGAGGGGTCGGGGTTCGACTCGCTCGGGCCGATGTATGCGACGTCCAGGCCGAGGACATCCCGATACCATTCGATCGCCTTTTGCGGATCGGAAACGACGATCGCAATCGTGTCGACACCGAGGACGGTCATGCGAATCGAGCCGGAATCGGAGATTCGCGCTATGAACTTGAGCGTCTCGGGACGGCCAGCGTCAGCGCTCCGCGGCCCCGCGTCCATACATCTTCGCGTACCACTCCATGACCTCGTGGTCCGAGATCCGGTCGACCTGCTCCTCCACCGCGAGCTCGTTCTCCGCCTCCCAGGCCTCCACGATCCTCCGGGCGGCGGGTTCGCCTTGGAACTCCGTGACGAGGAGCTCCCATTTTCGGCGGCGGGCTTTGAACGCCGCGACCATCTCGGGGCCGTCGAAGACGACGTAGCAGGACCCCATGTGGAACTTGTCGACAATCGATTCGCGCAAGTAAAGAAACAAGTTGTCGAGGGGAGTGAGCACGAACTTCCGTCGGAATTCAGTTTGCTCGATTTCGTCGAGGCCGTCCTTCACCGCCCACATCACGGTCCGCTCCCCGCGGGCGAGGAAGCCTTTCACCAACCATCCCTCCGCCTCGAACTCCCGCAATCGCAGGCGGGTCTCCCCCATGTTGTACTCGAATCGGGTGTAAGCGGCGAGCGCCTCGGCCGACGTCACGCCGAGGCTGCGGATGATCCGCCGCAAGACTTCGCGGCGGGCGTCATCCCGGCCGATCTTCAGGTCTGCGACCGGACGATAGCGATTGTCCGAATCCCGGGTCACGTGGAGCCCTTCGTACAGCTTCCGGAGGGCCGCGGTCGTCGTGGGCCGGCTTAGGTCCGAAAGGATCAGGAGCCGCTGGCGCGAAATCGGTCCTTCTTCCCGGATGATCCGGAGGACGGCTTTCATATCCTTCGTGAGGCGCGTCGCCTTCGCGGCCTTGTACAGGCCGAGATCCGCTTCCGTGCAGTATGTCCAGTACTCCGGGATCGCGAGGCCTTTCGCGAGGAGACCGCTGCGGTGAAGCCGGTCGAGCGGGCGGAACTCCCTCACGCGGAGACGCGCCGCGAAATCGGAGCGCAGGCCGCCGAGGGCCTTGGCCGCGGCGATCGGATCGGCGAACTGGGAGTCGAGGGCAACCCCCTGCCTCGTCAACGCGAAGGCGAGGAGATCTTTGGGATCGAAGTCCCGCGGCACGATGGGACCGTGGGCCAGGAAATCGGAGAATCGGATGAAGCCCGCTCGAGGCCAGTGGGAGAGGTCTTCCGCCTCCGGGACGTTCTTCGCCTGAAACCGCGTGACTCGCAGGACGTCGACGCCGCGCACCGCGTAGAACCCCATCATCCGCGTGAGGGCCGCAATCGCCTCGTCCAGCAGATCCGGAGAGGCGAGATCCATTTCGCGGACCTCGATGCATCCGCTCATCTCCCAGATCTCCGCCATGCCGACGAGGTCGCCATCCTTGACAAGGGGGAAGAACCAACCTTCCCCGTAGCGGCTCGCGACCTGGGCCCAGAGAGCCTGCGTCCACGGATCGAGCAGGGACAGGACGCGCATCGGATCCGTACCCGGCTTTCCCGCGACCTTCCGGAGGGCCGGGAGATCCGCCGCGAGGACGTACATCTCCGACTCCGCCTTCCCCGTCACGAGGATCCGCGCGACGACTCCGTCCTCCTCGAGCCGGTCCATGAGCCGTTCGAGCTCGTCCCACTCGAACCGCGCCCATTCCCGGATCCCGGAGAACGGAACCGGGCCGTACGCCGCGAGGAAGCGACGCACGATCGTCTCGAACGCGTCCGCCACCTTCGCGTGCGGCGGATCGAACGCCACGTACAGATTCCGAGCGGTCCATCCGTCGCCCTGGAACCGACGGATCACGTAGACGTCGTAGTCGAGTTTGTCGAGCGCCTCTTTCACCTGTTCCCGTTCCGCACGGACCTTCGAGGTGATCGCCCAGACGTCCGTCCCGTCCCCTTCGCGAATGACGTCAAGGACCTTCGACTCGAATTCCGTGAGCGGGCTCCGGGGAAAGGCGGACAAGAACAGGGGCACGTCCTTCGCACGGACATACCGCACACGGCCATTCAGGAAGCGGCCCTCGAGGATGTCGCCGGCCTCCCGCCGCCGCAGCCATTCCTTGTAGTCGAACCGGCCAGTGTGGTTGTAGATGTCGAGGACCATGCCGGCCTCGAGGAACCGATCGAAATAGTCGTCGAGGGTGTCGATGTTCGCAAACTGCTTCTCGAGCAGGAACGCTTTCAGTTGGTTCTCGTCGAAGACCTCGCGCGTCTCATCCTTCCGCTGGAGGCGCTGGAGGTCGCGCGTCATCATGAATTGGAACTCCTTGTCGACGAGGAAGTGGCCCGAGGAGGCGACGCCCTCGGACTCGAGGTCCCGCAGGACCTCCTCGACGAGCTCGGGCTCCAGGCCCAACGCGACCGCGAGCTCCTGGGCGCTGTGCGGGCCGTCGACCTCGAGCCGCTTCGTGAGGATCTTGTCCAAGGACTCCTCGAAGTTCGCCCGCTGTGGTTCGCGCGCGAAATATGTCGTCTCGTCGACGCCACGCCGGCCGACCAGGTACGCACGTTCGAGTTTTCGCAACGCCTCGTTCAAGTCGTCTTTCCCCAATTTCGTGAGGCGAGCGAGGTCCTTGTGGAGCCGCGGCTTCTCCTTGATCAGTTTGAGCACTTTCTCTTCCGGCGGCTTGAGCCGGGACCGTTGCGCGTAGACCGCGACGTAGGTGGGAAGCTGGTCCTTCGGCGTCCAGTGGATGCCCTGCGGGGTCCACACGCTCTCGACGAGGCCCTCGTCCATGAGCTGCCCGGCCCACTTGCGCAGGTCCGCAAAGGACGCGGACGCGACCTCGAAGACCGTGCGGCCCTTCTGCTGGAGGAGGTTCGCATCTCCGACGCGATCGAGGTAGGACAGGATGTCTTCCTTTCGAGCGACCTTCGGCAGCTTTCGCCGGAAGTACTCCGCGATCTCGCTCGGTTGGAACTGAATCGAGCTGATTTGGTCCGTCGGCATGACGCGCTCGAGGACCTTGCGGTGGAGTTCTCGCAACAGGGCCGACCGGTCCTCCATGAGGACGAGGTCCGAGACCCCCTGGAGCACGACGTTGTGGGCGAACGGGGACGGCAGGCTGGTGAAGTCGCTCTCGACTACCGCGATCTCACTCGCCTCGATGCGCCGAAGGATCTCGCGGGCGTGGTCCAAGTCCATGACCATGTGGAGGATCTCGTTGTACGTCTCCTTGACCACCAGGAAGTCTTCGATCTCGTGGAGCCAGTCGAGCACCCGCTGGGACCTCAGCTGCTGCCGCCCGATCGAGACCTCGCGGCCCTTGTAGTTCCGCAGGATCATGAACGACCGCGTCGCACAGTGCCGGAAGCGCTGCTTGAACAGCTCCGTGTTCCGAATCGCGCGCCGCAGCAGATCCTCGAGGTTCTTGCTCGTGACGAGCTTCGTGAGCCCCTTGAGCTCGATGCGTCGCGGCACCGTGATCATGAAGTTGTCGTCCGTC
>VBMB01000019.1 GCA_005878525.1 Methanobacteriota archaeon | reverse complement strand
TCTTCGAGGACTTCCGGGTCGGGACCGAGATGCGCAGCAAGGTCGGGCGCACCGTCACGGAGACGGACAATGTGTGGTTCACCCTGCTGACTGGGAACGGGAACCAGATTCACTTCAACGAGGACTACACCCGCCGGACGTTCCCCGGGGAACCGTTCCTCGGCCGGCGGGTCGTGAACGGATTCCTGACCGTCGCGATTGCAGCGGGCCTCCTCGTCGACACGACGAGCCGGAACGGCTTCCAGGTCGGCCTGGAGGACGTCCGCTTCTCCCGCCCGGTCTTCCACGGGGACACGTTGTACTCGGAGGCCCGGGTCACCGAGGTCCGCGAATCCCGCAGCCGGCCCGGCTTCGGACTCGTCCGGATCCGGACACGCGGTCTCAACGAGCGAGGCGAGCCGGTCGTCGAGTTCGACCGGGTCTTCATGGTCCGCAAGAGGGGGGAGACGTGGCATGGCGCTCGCGCCGAATGAGACCCAACGGATCATGCTGTCTACCGTCGCCCGCCTCATGGACCGCTTTCCGCCGGATTACTGGAAGGGCCTCGAGGATGAGGAGCGCTACCCGGAGGCATTCGTCCGGGAGTTCGAGGCCCAGGGCTTCGGAGGTCTCCTCATCCCGACGGAATACGGCGGCGCAGGTGGCGTCTTGTCGGATGCGGCCCTCCTTCTGGAAGAGATCCATGCCCGCGGCGGCAACGCCCAGCCCTTCCATGGTCAATTCTACCTCTCCTTCCTCGTGTCGCGGTTCGCCTCTGACGCGATCCGGCGGAAGGTCCTTCCCGATCTGGCCCAGGGCAAGCTGCGGATGCAGAGCTTCGCCCTCACGGAGCCGGACACGGGATCCGACCTCGCGCGGATCGCGACCGTCGCGGAACGACGGGGCGACAGCTATCGGATCCGGGGCCACAAGGTCTTCATTTCCCGGGTCGAGCAGAGCGACCTCATGGTGCTTGTCGCCCGCACGGCGCCCCGCGGGGAGGGCCCGAAGCCGACGGAGGGCCTGAGCCTCTTCCTCGTCGACCTCCGGGCGGCGAAGGGGATCGAACGCACGCGGATCCGGACGATGTTCAACAGCCAGACGTATGAGTTGTTCCTGAACGACGTCGAGGTCCCGGCCGAGGACCGGATCGGCGCGGAGGGCCAGGGCTTCGAGCCCCTCCTCCACGTCCTCAATCCGGAGCGGATCCTGATCGCCTCCGAGTGCATCGGCGACGCTCGCTGGTTCATCGATCGGTCCGTGGAATACGCGAAACGACGGGTCGTCTTCGGCCGAGCGATCGGGAGCAACCAGGGCATCCAGTTCCCCCTGGCGGATGCGCACGCACGCCTTGTAGCCGCGGACCTCGTGCGATGGCAAGCGGCCCGCCTGTACGAGGCCGACGCGGATTCGAAGGAGGTCGGCGAGCATGCGAACATCGCGAAATACCTCGCGTCGGAATGCTCCTGGCGCGCGGCGAACGTCGCGATGGACGTCCACGGCGGGTACGGGATGGCGCGGGACATGCACATCGAACGGAAGATGCGGGAGACGCGATTGTACCAGGTCGCCCCGGTCTCAAACAATCTCGTCCTCGCGCACATCGCGCATCACGCCCTCGGCCTCCCGAGGTCGTATTGAGCGACGGGGTTCGAACGATGCGGCGACGGAGCCAGTTGTACGTGCCGGCGAACAATCCGCGAATGATTGCCAAAGCCGGGGCCATCGAGGCCGATTCGATTCTCTTCGATCTCGAGGACGCGGTCCCCACGGACGAGAAGGAGGCGGCGCGACGGTCCCTAGGGTCCGCACTCCGGAAGGCCGATTGGGGGCGTCGTGAACTCGGCGTACGAATCAACGCGCCCGGGACGCCGGACGGGGAGCGGGACCTTGCGGCGCTCGCGGCAGAATCCCGGGTCTCCATGCTCGTCGTGCCAAAGGCGGAATCGGACTTGTCCCCGCTCGGTAAGGCGACGGGCAAGGCGCTGATCCCGATCATCGAGACCGCCCGGGGCGTCCTGCGGATCGAGGACGTCGTCCGCAGCGAGGGCGTCGTCGCCGTGACCTACGGCGCGGGGGACCTCGCGACGTTCGTGGGGGGCGATGTCGAGGTATACGGGCGCAACGTGTACGTCAAGACGCGTCTCGTCATCGCCGCTGCGGCATACGGCTTGGAAGCGATCGACCGGGTGTACTTCGATCTCGCGGACGATGACGGCTTCCGTACGGAGGCCGTCGAGGCGAAACGCCTCGGCTATGTAGGAAAGCAGGTCGTGCACCCGAATCAGGTGCGCCTCGCGAACGAGATATTCTCTCCGACGGAGGACGAGATTCGTTGGGCGAGGGAGGTCGTCCAGGCGTATGAGGAAGCCGCGCGGCAGGGCCGGGGAGCGATCCGGGTCCGGGACCGCCTCGTCGACGCCGTGCACTATCGCGGGGCCAAGAAGACCCTCGAACGCGCGGGCCTCTGAGCCGCAGGTCTCACGGGGTTTCCGAGACCCCTAGAATCTTATGGGATCGCAAAATAGGCCTTCCGGAGTTCCTCGAGGTCGAGCAGCTGATTCGGCGGACCGGACTTGACGACGTGGCCGTTCTGCATGACGTAGCCGAAGTCGGCGATTCGCAGCGCGGCGTACGCGTTCTGCTCGACCATCAGGACGGTGAGTCCGGCCTCGCGCAGCTCGCGGATCTTGACGAAGATTTCCGAGACGAGTTTCGGCGCGAGGCCCAAGCTCGGTTCGTCGAGGACGAGGATGGAGGGCTTCGACATCAAGGCGCGCCCGATGCCGACCATCTGCTGCTCCCCGCCGCTGAGGCGGCCGGCCTTCACCCGCGCTCGTTCGCGCAGGCGCGGGAACAATTCGTAGACGTAGGTGAGCGTCTCGTCCGCGGAGGACCGCGCCCCCTTCGGGTACGCACCCAATCGAAGGTTTCCCTCCGTCGTCAGGAGGGGGAACAAACGGCGGCCCTCCGGGCAGGCGGCGATGCCCTTGCCGGGGCGTTCGTGGGCCGGCGTGCGCGTGATGTCCTCCCCCTGAAAGACGACGTGACCGCGGGTCGGCCGCACGAGTCCGTTGATGACCTTCAGCGTCGTCGACTTACCCGCTCCGTTGGGGCCGATTAGGACCGTCATCGCGCCCTTTTCAGCGGCCAGAGTCACGTCCCACAGGACCTGCGTGCCGTCGTAGCCCGCCTGGACGCCATCAAGGCGTAACATTCGTCGCCTCCGAGCCGAGGTACGCCTCGATCACCGCCGGATCTTCGACGACCTCCTTTGGGGACCCTTCCGCGATCTTGCGACCCTCTTCGATCACGACGACGAAGTCCGAGAGGATCATGACCGCTCGCATCACATGCTCGACGACCAACGCGCCGAAGCCCTGTTCTTTCTGGACTCGCGCGAACAGGGCGATCGCGTCGCGGAGCTCGTCCGGCGAGAGCCCGGCGAAGATTTCGTCTAGGAGAACGAGTCCCGCGCCCGTCGCCAAGACGCGCGCGAACTCGAGCCGCTTCCGCTCTTGGACGGTGAGATTCGAAGCGGGCGCGTCGGCGCGGCGATCGAGACCGACCATCGCAAGGATGCGGCGCGATTCCTCCAACGCGGAGGCAGGTTCGCCCTCCCGCCTGCTTCCGTACATCATGGCGACGGCCACGTTCTCGCGGCACGTCATCCCGAGGAATGGTTTCGGGATTTGATGAGTCTTTGCAACGCCCAGCTCGACCATCCGATGCGCGGGCCAGCCATCGACGCGGCGTCCGTCGACTGTGACCGTCCCCTTTGTGGGCTTCTCGATGCCCGCGATGACATTCAACAGCGTCGACTTCCCCGATCCGTTCGGCCCGATCAGGCCTATGATCCGTGCGGTCTCTAAGGTGAGGGAGACGCCCTGAACCGCTTTCACCCCGCCGAAGTACTTGTGGATCTCCGACGCCTCGAGCGTGCGACTCATTCGAGGATCCTCCGAAGTTCGGGGACGTACTTCCGCAACGTTCCGACGATTCCTCCAGGGACGAACAGGGCAATCACGATTACGACCAAACCGATAATGATGGACTCCGTGCCGATGAAGATGGTCAGGAAGAAACGCGAAGGCAGGTAGACGGCGATCGCTCCGATCAGGGGACCGAGGAGCGTCCCCATCCCGCCGATGACGATCATCGCGAGCATCCGCAAGGAGAAGGTGAGGTCGAACGCCGCCTCCGGGAAGACACCCGATGTCGTCCAAGCGTAGACGCCGCCCGTGGCGCCCGCAAACAGCCCGCTCAAGGCGAAGAGGAAGAGCTTCAGCCGCGGCGCGTTGACGCCCAGCGATTTCGCCGCGTCCTCGTCGCTCTTGATGGCGCGGATGCCGTATCCGAGGCGGCCGTGGGTGATCCAATACGTCAAGCCGACCTCGGTTGCGATGATGGCCCAGATTGTGTAAAACCAGGAAAGGGGGTCGAACCCGATGTTCAGGAGGATCCCTTGGCCACCGCCCAGGGCGGGGAGGACGAGCACGATGTTCAGCCCCGCGAGGGGAGTGACGAGCGACGCGATCGCGAAGTAGACGCCGCGGAAGCGAAGCGTGACGGCCCCCAGACCGAGGGCGAGGACGAGCGCCATGAGGCCGCCGAGCGCCACGCCGCCGAGCGGGTGGAGTCGGATCGTCCCGACGGTGTAGCCGAGGGTGTACGCGCCCACCGCCATGAAGACGACATGGCCGAAGTTCACGTATCCGGTCAGGCCCGTGATGAAGTTCAGGGAATACGCGAGCGCGGCGAAGATGAGGAGGTTGACCAGGATGGTCAGCGGAAACCGCGGGATCCACGGGGCCAACCCGCCCAGGACGAGCAGGAACACACCGATGCCCCACAGTGAGGGCCCGATTGCCCGCAGCTTCGGCCACTTCACCGGAGGATCCCCTCAGGCCGGAACAACAGGATCGGGATCAAGGTGAGGAAAGCGATCGCCGTGGCGAGCGACGTGCCCACGAACGCCTGCCCGACGTCAATGATCACGGCGAGCGAAATCCCGCCGACGAGGCTCCCCCACATCTTCCCCGGTCCCCCGAGGACCACGATCACGAAACTGATCGGGGCGTAGAGGGCGCCCATTCCCGGATTGATCCCCACCGGCAACCACACCGAGAGGAGGGCTCCGCCCGCCATC
The DNA here is from genome assembly GCA_005878525.1 of Methanobacteriota archaeon. GTDB lineage: Archaea > Thermoplasmatota > Thermoplasmata > RBG-16-68-12 > RBG-16-68-12 > RBG-16-68-12. Next base: position 577 of record VBMB01000019.1, on the reverse strand, counting down.
GTGACGGAGAATCCAAGGGCCGTGCCGACCGCGGCGACGAACGTCGGGTCGATTCCCATGAGCTGCGTCGCCGGGATATCCTGGCTATACGCCCGGATGGCGTTTCCCAGGTACGTGCGGCTGAGGAAGATGTGCGTGAGGGCGATGATCGCGACGGACGCGATTGCCACGTAGAGCGCTCCGAGGGGCAGCTGGAGAAATCCGAGGCGGATGGATCCCGGGCTCCACGGGATCCCGACGAAGTTGCCGGTCCAGAGCCGGAGGGCGAGGTTACTGATGAACAACGAGAGCCCAAACGTGGCCACGAGGGTGACCATCTCGCTCTGCTGGCCGATCGATTCCTTGCCTCGGAGCTCTCGATGAAGAAAGCCGAAATAGAAACCGGCTCCGACGGCGAGGCCGATCGCGGCGTCCACGGGCGCGCTCACGAGCGGATTGATCCCGAGGTACAGGTTGAGGAAGTACGCGCCGTACGCCCCGAGCATGATGAACACGCCGTGCGCGACGTTCACGATCTTCGCGACGCCCCAAATGAGGTTCAGGCCATGTGCGATGACCGCGAAGACGCAGCCGAGCA
>VBMB01000018.1 GCA_005878525.1 Methanobacteriota archaeon | reverse complement strand
GTCTTCGTCGACTACGCGACGTACGCCAAGTACCGCGGCAAGATTCTCATGCGGGAGGCCTAGGTCGATGCGGGACGTCGCGGTGATCGGCGTCGGCGAGACGGAGTTCGGGGAGTTGTGGGATCGCTCCTTCCGGGACCTCGGGATCGAGGCCGGCCTGAAGGCGATCCAGGACGCCAAGCTCCGCTCCGAGGACATCGACGCGGTGTACATCGGCAACATGTCCGCGGGGAAATTCATCGACCAGGAGCATGTGTCCGCCCTCGTCGCCGATTATGCGGGCCTCGCCGACATGCACCTCCCGACGGTCCGCGTCGAGGGCGGCGGCGCGTGCGGCGCGATTGCTCTCCTCCAGGCGCGGCTCGCCATCGCGTCCGGGATGCACGACATCGTCGTCGTGGGCGGCGCGGAGAAGATGACGGACGTTGGTGAGGTCCAAGCCGCAGAAATCTTGTCGTCCACCGCAGACCAGGAGTGGGAGACCGTCTTCGGGGCGACGTTCGCCGGCCTGTACGCGATGATGGCCCGCCGACACATGTACGAGTACGGGACCACGCGGGAACAGATGGCCGCCGTCGCGGTGAAGAATCACAAGAACGGCGCGTTGAATCCCGAGGCCCAGTTCCAGAAGGAGATCACGATCGAGACCGTCCTCCAGGCCCCTTGGGTCGCGGAGCCGCTCGGATTGTTCGACTGCGCGCCCCTCTCCGACGGAGCCGCGGCGGTCGTCCTCTGCGAGATGCAGAAAGCCCGCAAGTTCACCGACACGCCGATTCGCATCGCGGGCTCCGGCCAGGCGAGTGATTTCCTCGCGCTCCACGATCGCCGCGATCTCACGATGATGGACGCGACGGTCGTCGCGGGCAAGAGGGCGTTCGCGGAGGCAAGGCTGAACCCCAAAGACGTCCAGGTCGCGGAGGTACACGACAACTTCACGATCTCCGAGATTCTCGCCATCGAAGATCTGAGGTTCGTCGAGAAGGGGAAAGGCGGCCCCGCGACGGCGGACGGCCTCACCGCATTGAACGGCAAGATCTCCGTCAATACATCCGGCGGGCTGAAGGCGCGCGGTCAACCGGTCGGCGCCACGGGCGTCGCGCAAGCGGTGGAGATCGTGAGGCAGCTCCGTGGACAGGGCGGTAAGCGCCAGGTCGTCGGCGCGCGCCGCGGACTGACGCACACCCTGGGCGGCACAGGGGCCACCGCGGTCGTCCATATCTTCGAGCGGGGGGACTGAGATGGCCATCCCTCGGTTTTGGCGGGAGATCCAGAGTCGCTACAATCTGATCGGCACGAAGTGCGGGAGCTGCGGCAAGGTCGACTTCCCTCCGCGGGCCGTGTGCCCCACGTGCGGCCGCCGCTCCGTCGGGAAGATGCAACGGATTCAGCTCGCCGGCAAAGGGGCCGTCCCAGATGGAGGAAGGGGTCCGCCTCACCTCGCAGCTGATTGACGTCAAGCCGGAACACGTCAAGATCGGGATGAAGGTCCAGGCCACGTTCCGGAAACTGGGTCAGGAAGGCGAGGCCGGCGTCATCCACTATGGATACAAGTTCCGGCCGATGGCATGAGGGGTCGACTCACCTCTCATCTTCCGCCCCGACAAGATCGGTTCCGTCCGCGCCGTCTCCGACGCGCGTCGGTTCGCGCCAATATTCAACCGGGCGAGGCGCGATGTCGGATCGGCGGAGATCCCATGGGATGAGCGAGAAGTCGAAATACTTCACCCCCGAGTTCTTCGCGTTCTTCAGTGACTTGGCGAAGAACAACAACAAAGAGTGGTTCACGAAGAACAAGGAACGATACGAGAAGGCCGTGCAGGAGCCGAGTTTGCAGTTCATCCGCGATGCCGGACAGCGCCTGCAAAAGATCAGCTCCTTCATCGTCGCGGACGCGAAGCCGTTCGGCGGATCCCTGTCCCGCATCTACCGCGACATCCGATTCTCGCCGGACAAGAGCCCGTACAAAACGGAGGTCGGGATCCACTTCTGGCACGCGAAGGCACCCGGGCCGGAGGAGATGGCGCCGGGCTACTATCTCCACATGTCCTCGGGGGAGACGATGGCCCACTCCGGCGTCTGGCATCCCGACGCGCCGGTATTGAAGAGGATCCGCGATCGAATTGTCGATGAACCGGATGCGTGGAAGAAGGTCATCCGGAGCCGGGTCGCCGTCGAGGGCGATTCGCTCAAGCGACCGCCGCCCGGCTACGACCCGAATCATCCGCTGATCCAGGACCTGCGGCGAAAGGACTTCGTCTCGAGTCGAAGCTTTCGCGACAACCAGGTCACGAGCCCCCAGTTCCTCGCCTCGTTCACCGAGGTGTGCGAGTCGATGGAACCGCTGAACCGCTTCCTGGCGGGAGCGATTGGCCTCCCCTGGTAGGGCCCGCGAACAACGCGTAGCATCACTCGGGGCGTGCGTCCTCATTATCGGAAGAGAAACAATTCACACTGATTCAGCGACCTTTATGCCTCAGAAACCGAATACCCATGCGGGGAGGCGGAGGACCGATGGAGAACGGTCTACGGGGGGGCTCAGGCGCATCGCCGCAGGCGCCATCGCCGGCGTCGGCGGTCAAGAATTCATTGAGCGTTCATCGGCTGGCGCGATTGAAGGAATGGTTTTTCCATAAGCCGAAACCGGCGGTCGTGCACCCCCCACCGCCCGTCGTGCGCCACCAACCCGATCCCCCGGCCGTCGTCCTCTCGTGCGAGCGGTGCGGCTTCGACTACACCATCACGCGAATCGAGATCAGCGGCCAGCCGGGCGTCGTCTGGACCTGCGAATGCGGGAGCGAGTTCATCCCGCCTGGGGGCCCGGAGTCCTTCAACCTGGTCCGACCCTGATCCGGCCTACGGCCGCGGAGAGCGATAGATGCCTTCGACCGAAGGTCGCCACCGCGGGGTCGTCCAGTACAGGCCCAATCCGATGTAGACGAACAGCAGGACCGCGATCACCGCGGCCTCGAGCGAGACGACGAGCGAACCGCTCATGTCCCGCAGCGAGTATCGGTACAGGAAGTACGAGAACGTGACCATCGCGATCCCGCCAAGGAGCGCGCCGAGCGTCCGGATTCGCGATCGCGTGAAGAACCATCGAAGGAAGGCGATTCCGAAGTTCGAGACGCCGAGGAGCCCCCAGAACAGCCCGGCGCTCACGATCAGGCCCTCGGGAGGGCGGAAGGCGGCTCGGCCGGCCAGGATCTGATCCCACCAGCGCCGGAGCTCCGTGAGCAAGTTGCCGTTCTGGTAGAAGACGATGCCGAGGACGAGGAAGAAGAACGCGACCCCGAAGAGGCCGACGAAGTCGGGCGTCCGCGGCCGCGGGACGTACACCGGCCGGAGGGGAGCAGCGCGGGGCAACGGAGGCGCGGGCGATGCGGGCGTCGCCGGATTTGCGGGCGCCGCCTCGGTGCCCGCCGTCGTCAAAGAGGCCCCACAATACAGGCAGAAGCGGGAGGTCTCGTTGTTCATCGTCCCGCATGCGTCGCAGCGCATCGCCCAATCCCGGGCCCGCATACGATAGTCGGGGCTTTGAACTTTGGGTCGTGGCCTGTCGATGCTATCGTAATAGGAAATAGTCGATGGCGGCGCGTCCCAACACGGCGACAACGCCGGTCACGGTGATCGCGGCAACGCGGGTCATCGCCCGGGTCTCGAACGGCCACGTCGGCCGGGTCTGGATTCGGCGTTCCTCCTCCCGGTGCAGAAGCATCCCGTGCGTGCGGAGGAGCAGGTCTCGCACTTCGTGGAGGCTGGGCTCCGACGTCGGGTTTCCGGCCGTGAGCGGCGCATAGACATCGCCCGCCCGTGAACTCGCGGTCTCGATGGCGCGACGCTTCTCCGCCACCATGAGCCGATGGATCGAGACGAGCGGGAGGAACAACAGCCCCGCACCGAATAGGACCAAGACGATCAGGAACGCCAGGTACGCCGGCCGGATGGGATCCGGGCTGAGGGTCACCTCGACGATGATGATCGCGAGCGCCCCGAAGTAGTAGAAGGTGGCCCCCAAAGAGAGGGATCCAAGCGGGCGCAATCCGAGCATCGGATCTTCGAAGGCGGGTCGAAGACGGAGCGCCTCTCGTCCGATTCGATGAACGCCCCAGATTGTCGCGAAGTAGTTCCAGATCACCTGCGCATCCACGAAAGGGAGGAAGACCAGGTTCAAGCCGAGGACCAGGAACTCAAGGAATCCGAAGCCGGGCGGCATCGGTTCGAGGAGCAGGAGGGAGAAGAACAGGCCGAATGCCGCAGCGAGCCCAATCACGGGCAGCCGCGAGTATAGGTGGCCGAAGATCCGACGAACCCCCGCCTTGCAGTCCGGCAGTAGCGGAGCGACCTCATCCGCGAAGCGAGCGATGTGAAGTCGCGAATGTCTCACGAGCCACAGTAGGTACAGATTGAACCCGACCGAGAGGATGAGAAGCGGGATCGATCGCCAGAGCGGGAGTGCGAGCGCGTCGCCGAAGATTTCCGCAACGGTCTGGTTCCAATCCCCGCCATTCTCGATCAGGCGCGCGAGGAGGTAGCCCGGCCCTGTCGCCAGGAGGGCAACGATCGTGGACGTCCCGAGATACGGGAGCGGGACCGCGGCGATCCCATGCTCGACGAAGGTCGGCCGCCCGAGACCGTCGGCACCCTCTCCCCCGGACTTCCCGATCGAAACGATGCGGCTCGATGGCAATCTAGCTCTAAAAGACCGTGCCGGCCCCGTCCCATCGTATCTGAATCTATGCATCCCCGTCGCGCGACATTACGTTCTAAAGGGAGTTCGAGGGGTTCGATGAACGTCCCAATACGGTCAAGTAGCCTCGGGAATGCGCCGACTGCGAGGTGAACGACACATGGCAGCAACCGAAATCCGGTCGTGGCCGGCGCGGGCCGCGTCGTCGTGGCGCGCGCTGGAGCGGATGCCGGCGTACCAAGTGCCGATCGTCCTCGGCGGGGCCCTCGCGGCGCTCGTCGGTGTCGTGGCGCTCGGTGTCGCCGTCGTGGCGGAGCGGGTGCTCGGGATCTCGTGGGTCCGGGCGCTGTTGCTCATCGCCTTCGGCGCCTTGGCCCTGATCGGGTACAAGGTGACGCGGGCGAACCTGCGGAACGGTGCCGTCGTCGCGGGGATCGCGGGCATCGCCCTGATCGTCGTGGCGGGCGGGACGGTGGGCCTGGTGGCGGGCCTGCTCGTCCTCGCGGGCGCGTTGTGGGGGCTGCTGAAGTCCTTCTGAGGACTTCCCCCTCGCGATTTTCTCATCCACGCGGGTGAGCCAAGCGCACCTGGAGCCTCGCCATCTGCGTCTTCTTGATCCTTTTCGAGCAACCTCGGCTGCCGGTCGCGGAATCCGGAATCGGGCTACGCGAGCGATTAGGAAGAACGACTCGTGACGTTAGCCTTCGACGTTCCGACGCGGTGCGTCGGCAGCTTCCACATGAGTCCGCGCCCGACCGGATGACGGATCACGTCGTCGCGGCCTTCCAGCTCTTCCAGGAGGATTTCGGCGTCATCGTCGGTCATTCCGAGGATGGCCGCGAGCTCGGTGGTGGCCATCATGCCGTACCGTTGCATGAGATTCAGCGCCGTTTCTTCGTTCACCTTGATCGGTGCGGCTTCCAAGTGGGGATCCACATCCCTCACGATTTCCTCGAACGCGTCCCACGGCCGCCATCCGTCCACTTGGCGGGTCTCGTCGTCTCGACGAATCACAAACGTCGGGAAACCGCTGATGCCCAGCGTCTGGCACTCGTCTCGGTCTCGCTCGAAGGCGTCGCTCGCCGAGCCGTCGTCGAGGGCCTGGACGAACGCGTCGACGTTCAGGCCGGACTCTTTGGCGACGTCCGCTTGGACGTCCTTCAGATGAATGCCGCGCCCTTCGAGGCACCACGCCTCCCGCAAGCGACGGAGGTAGCGCCATCCTTGATCCGCGCCTTGCAGGTCCGCGGCCTTCGCGGCGATGCAGGCCGGCCACGTCGAATTGAAATCGTCCGAGGAATCGAGCATCGCGTCCGCGTTCATCGGCATGCGATGCTGGCTCGATACCGCGTCGAAGAACGCGCGGACGGAGTCCTTCCAGCGGCCGCCGGACATCCGCGCCCACTGCTCCCGCACCGGGCTGAAATCTTCGAAGAGCCCGCCCTGGCGCGTCTCGATCCGGACCGTGTCCGGGTAGCGGACCTCCAAGCGGCGGATCGTTGGCTCGAAGCCCCAGCACCAGATGTTGTGCGGGTCGGTGTACCAGATGACGCGAATCGGAGAGGCCATGCGAGCGTCTCGGCCCGCGTAAGCGGCGGTTTGCTAAGTAGTCCTCGGTTTCGCGGGGTCGGAACCCTTATGGTCCCGGATTCGCGTCGCTGGGCTATGCGCCTGGACGACCGTCAATGGGCAGGCCTGCTTCTGTTCGTGGGGATCGCGCAGTTCGCGATCATCGGCCTCACGGTCGCGGAGTCCGTGTACCCTGGATACAGCGTGTCGATCAACTACATCAGCGACCTCGGCGTGGGACCCGCCGCGCTGATCTTCGATCCGTCGATTATCCTCGTCGGCCTCGTCGTCCTTGCGACCGCCTGGTTTCTCCTGCGGGCGTTCAAGGACCGACTCGTTTCCGTTGTCGTTGCGCTCGCCGGCGTGGGGGCGATCGCCGTCGGCGTCTTCACCGAATCCTTCGGGGTGATCCACGAACTCGTTTCGCTCTGGACGTTCATCTTCATCGCCCTTTCCGCGATCCTCGCGATGCGAATCGTCCGCCCGCCATTCGCATATATTTCGGTCCTCCTTGGCCTCCTCTCGTACGCGGCCCTGGGGTTGTACATCTCGAAGATCTACCTGGGACTCGGACCCGGCGGGATGGAACGGATGATCGTGTGGCCCGTCCTGGCATGGGGGTTGGCCTTCGGAGGATACCTCTTCGCGTCGTCGCCATCCGCGTCCGGAACGTCGGTTACTCCCTGATGGAGGAACACGTTGACACGCCTCGATCTCGCGGCGATTGAGTGCGCACGGCGGCGGATCGAGGGCTTGTTCGTCCGGACGCCACTCGTCCGTCTGAACGTCGAGGATGCACCCGCGGAGATCTTCCTGAAACTGGAGAACCTGCAGCCGACCGGGTCGTTCAAGGTCCGCGGCGCGGGCAACGCGGTCGCGCTCCTGTCTCCGGAAGAGCGAGGTCACGGCGTCTTCACGTGCAGCGCGGGCAACATGGCGCAGGCCCTCGCGTGGCATGCGCGGCGACTCGGGATTCCCTGCACCGCGATCGTGCCGGACACCGCGCCGGCCACGAAGCTTGCCGCGATCCGGCGGTTCGGCGCGACGGTCGTTCAGCTCTCCTGGGACGAAGTCTGGGAGATCGGCATCACCCGACGCTACGCCCCATTGAAGGGGTGGACGTTCGTCCATCCGTTCGCCGATCCGGCCATGATGGCGGGCAACGGGACGATCGGACTCGAGATCCTCGAGGACATGTCCGACGTCGATGCCGTCGTGATCCCGTTCGGGGGCGGGGGGTTGAGCGCGGGGATTGCGACCGCGATCAAGGCGAAACATCCTCGGACTCGCGTCTATGCATGCGAGCCGGAGACCGCGGCTCCCCTTGCAGCGTCATTCGCGAAGGCGGTACCGACCGAGGTCCATCGCATCCCGAGTTTCGTCGATGGAATCGGGGCCTCGAGCGTGCTCCCCGAGATGTGGAATCTGGTGAGGCCACTGCTCGAAGGATCTCTCGTGGTTTCCCTGAAAGAAATCGCGTCGGCGATCCGGTTGCTCGTCGAGCGGAACCGGGTCGTCGCGGAAGGTGCCGGCGGCTCCTCCGTTGCCGCAGCTCTCGCGGGTAAGGCCGGGAAAGGCCGCGTCGTCTGCATCGTCTCTGGAGGGAACA